>JAITTR010000075.1 GCA_031286725.1 Holosporales bacterium
AACACGGATTTTGTATTACTAAATCGCAAGTTCAAATAGATAAGCCAATAAAAACCATTGGAACCTATACCGTTGGCATAGCTCTTCATCCTGAGGTTATAGTCAATATATCTCTTAGAGTCATGACCGCACAGGAACAGGAAGTATCAGACAATGCACTCCCTCAGAGCACGGGGATTCAAGAATAGATTTACGGAATTTTTTTAGATCTTCTCTTTATAATACCCATAAAACTCTAATATATTTATTGCTACAATCTTTTTCATATGAATAATACGCTTAATGCATTCTGAACTGGAGTATATGATAAAAAGAGCAGAGATGGGCGACAGCTCCAGCTTTTGGTTCATATTTCGTTCGGGTTGATTATTAAAACTATCCTTTATCCGCGCCTCGAGTAACCATTAAGAATTCGCACGACTATCCAAGATTTATTTAATCTCTCCTCTCTCAGAGGGGGTTCGTAGAACGAGACCCGCTTACTTGAAATTTACGGAGGAGACAACGGCCTAGTTTCGTCGCCCCAGAAACCTGTAGTTTCGCTAAACACAGTTGGAGGCGAAAAAGGCACACGAGATAATGACTTTTTAAGTTCACGAAAATACTTTCTTTCTGTGGATTTTATTTTTAAATCATCTGCTGAAGCATATGTTCTCCTAAGAACCTCCTTACCAAGAACCTTCCTAAAAGATTCATTAAAAATTGACAACAGACGACCTCTAAACCATGCTCTAGCAATCGTTTGATCAGGCATCTCGAGAAGCGCTTGATAACCAGGGCTACCAGCAAACGTACGAAGCTTTGGGGTAAGATCAGTTCTCCACTTCGCTAGGTCAGCAGGAGTCAAATTCACGAACATTAAATCTAGAATGGTAGGTAGCTGAGCTAGAAAACTTTCTAGCCAATTCCTGGGAGTTATCGCGAGAGCCCAATGTGGATGTAAACTGGAAGTATCCATTCCTAAGAATCTAACTTCAGAAAAGCAAGGATAACGTGCACTACCCCAGTTCATCCACCATGGGTCAAATGGACTAGCCGAAGCCAACGGCGACAGTTTTCCCAGAGTCAAATAACGAAGATTAGTGCACCCGGAGATAGCATTTTCACCGAAAACTTCAAGAGCTGGGGGAAGAATCAATTTCTCGAGGCTAGAGCAGTCACCAAAAGCCCCATCCCCAATTTTCTTTAAATGAGTACAATGGCTAAGATCTATTCTCTTGAGATTGTGACACTCCAGCAAAGCTAGGCTTTGAATTTCCTCAAGGCATGCTGGAAACATTATTGCTTCTAAACCAATGTTACAAAAGGCCTGATAACCAATAGTTTTCAAAGCAGAACAACCGCTGAGATCTACGAAGGCAATAGCGGGTCCCCAACGCAGGCGATCGTAAGGCATACAAGGCATAGTATGTTCAATGCGCTCAAGCGCTTGGGGAGCGAGCAAGGTTATACGTTGAGTTCTGTCATTAAAAAAGGCTCTAATCTCATCTGAAGCGCTCTGCTCTGAAGATTCAAAGTTCTCAGGATCCCACAACCCGCGCATACTTGTAGCAGGTAGAGCGAAAAGATCCAGTATTTCATCTTGAACGGTTACTAAAGCCTTCCTGCCACACTCAGGCAAGCGAGCTCTGGCTTGATTAGATACGTTAACTAATCTTCCGTCTCCATTTACTCCAAACCAAGGGGTTCCGGTTCCACATCCGTTACCAGGAGCTGTTGCGCATGTTCCATGATGACTTATCGCTATAATAATCGCAACTAAAAGTTTATTGATTTTCTTCATTATATTCCCTTTAATTAAAAAATACTTCCCTAAGTTGTTTTTTGTATTATATGTTATCGTTAACGTAAAGTCAACAAAAAATAAAGGGGGAGTATAGCGGATTTGTCAAGGTAGAGAGCGAGAGAAACGAGCGGACCTTGACAAATCTTCCAGGCGGAGATGGTATAATTGAAAATACCATCTCCGCCCCCTGGATAATAAAAGCCATAGGATTTTTAAATATAACTTGTTATAACATCCAAAAGATATACATAATCGAAACTTTCCTTAATTCGCCAAAAATCCTAAGTTTCTAATTCTATCTGTTCACCTTAGAATGATAAGTGATATAATAAATTATCGGCGTTTTGGAAAGAAGAATAAAAGAAGATGTTTAAAAAAATAATTGCCATAGCAATGTCATTTTGCTTAGTCGTTGTAGCTCAATCGTATTTTGGCCAAACTTTGGCGAGCTCGGAACAAACAAAAAACATTTCTTCTCGGGCTAGGGAAATAATCCTAAAAGCTTATCCGGATCTTATAAAAATAGTTAAAGAAGGAATGAAAGACTCGGAATTGGAACAGTTTGCCAAAGACTACGTAGATTTGGACGTTATTTCGAAAACAATGTGCGGAATAAATAACGAAGAGCTGAAAACGTTATTGTTGAAGTATTTTGTGTTTAGATTTAAATCCAAAGCTTTAAAATCGGTCAACGACTATGAGCTTGTAAATAAAATGCGTATTATAGATAATACAAAGTTCGTTATCGCAAAATGTTTGCTACAATCAAAAAAAGACTCAAACGACAGGACTCCTATGATTGTTCGCATGCTTAAAAAAGGCGGCAAAATCGAAAAATTTTGCGAGCTTACAATACTTTCAATCCCGCTTGTCGATGGAGCTAGGGTTATTGCAGAGAAGTTTTTTGCGGCAAACGGCATAAAAATAAAAGAGAAAAAAGGAAAGGAAAAAGTTGCTCTTTATTGCAAGGCTTTAAAAGATTTTTTAGATAAAAAACATGAAAAATAATGCTATCACATTTTTCAGGAGAAATAAAACAATGCGTTGATGATGGCGAGGTAATCGTTAACTTTGTCGACGGAAAGAAACAGGGATTAACTAGATTTATTAACAACAATGGAATTATTTTATCAGAAGTGCCATATGAAAACAATGAAATACATGGGAAATTAAAGCAGTATTATCAAAGCGGATCATTATTGGCAATAATAGAATACGAACAAGGAATTCCGTCTGGGAAATTTGTTTCTTTTTATGAAAACGGAATGAAAAGACTTGAAACCTATTATAGAAATGGCGAGTTTGACGGCGAATTCATTACTTTTGACGAATACGGAGATAAAACTAGCGAATCTTTATATAGAAACGGATTAAAGTTTGGAAAAAGCGTCTCATATTATCCAAAATCTCAAGGCGGGGGAATGTTTGAAATATCGAATTACAACGAAAAAGGCCTCCTAACGGGAGATTGCGTCTTATTATACCCAACAGGAGAAATCATGGCCGTAACGCCATATCTAAACGGAAAAGCCCAAGCCTATACTAAAAATTATACAAAATCCAGGGCGGAAATATATACTTAAAATTAGTTGTAAATTTATCGAAGAATGAGTTATAGAAAACATATAGAGCCAAGTAAAATTATTTCGGAAATCCAATCCAGCGAGCAATATTATAAAGCATCTAGATAAGATGGGGAAAGGTTAGAAAAGTTTCTGCGTTTTTGTAGCGAGAGGAATATCCTAAAATACATAGGTGAGGAGTTAGCTACCTATACAAATCAATCGGGTATTTAAAGACTAAGAACCTGAAGGGAAAGTTTTTTTAATATTCTAAACAATCAATGCTTTATATAATGGGAGAAATATCTAATTGGGAAACTATTTCAAAGGGTAAGTTGCGAGGGGGCAAAGCTGATTCTTATTATAGTAAGAGATACGATAAGTTGAGGGTTTTGCAAAACTTTTTGATAAAGTTTGCTATAAATTAATCAAAAGCAGAGAATTACTAAGAACTAGAATCCATTCACCCGCTTTATTTTGGATGCAACGATATCCAAGGTTTTGGGAAATACTAATGTTGAAATAGTTCTGCCGTGAAACTTTTAATATTAGAAGATTTTCTTGAAAAGTTTTAGGAAGATACTAAGAACATAGTTAAGTTATTTTAATGCTGTCGGCAGTCTTGAAGTAAGTTCCTTGAACCTCATATAGAAGCATATTGTTAACAGAGAAAAACAAAAACGTGTTGCAAGTGGCGAAAAATGCTGTAATCATTTATAACTCAAGTTATATAGAAGAAAACTATCCAAATGCTCTACTTATTAATGCATGTGGCGTATACTTAAGCGCCTATAAAAAGCCCTCTATTTCTCTAATTTTTGCATATAAATTTGATAGAAGTTTTGGAAATTAACTTAATCCTAAGCGGAATATGATAAGCTAAAGCTATGCTTGCATAGAAAGCGGCAGATAAGGCACCCCGGGAGGGTGGGGGTTAGGGATGGCTTTGGATAGCAGGTAAAAGTTAAAAATTCCTTAATTTGGGTGGATTTTTATGAGGGCATCAAATGAAAATTTTAGCGATAGAATCTAGTTGCGACGAAACTTCGTGTTCTATTGTTTGTGACGACTCGAATTGCTCTAAAAGAATATTGTCAAATATTATAAATTCTCAAATACAATTACATTTAAAATATGGCGGAGTAATTCCCGAATACGCGGCAAGAAATCATTTAGATTGTATTGATAAAGTAATTAACGAAGCGTTAAAATCTGCGAAGGTTTCTCTTCTGGAAATGGATGCGATAGCCGCAACGGCCGGCCCGGGTCTTATAGGCGGACTTCTCGTCGGGATGGTCACGGCGAAGTCGATTGCTCTGTTTGCCAAAAAGCCTTTTATGGCAATAAATCATCTTGAAGGCCATTTGTTGACTGCAAGGCTTTGTTATAACGTAGCAATGCCTTATTTAGCGTTATTAGCCTCTGGCGGACATTTTATCTTAGTCGAAGCGTTAGGCGTTGGAAATTATAGAGTTCTTGGCGAAACTCTAGATGACGCCGCAGGCGAAGCTTTCGATAAAACCGCCAAAATGCTAGGGCTTCCTTATCCAGGCGGCCCTTCTATTCAAGAAGCCGCGAAAAAGGGGAATAAGAATAGATTTAAATATACTATCCCGCTTCAAAAAAGACTGGGGTGCGACGCGTCGTTTTCCGGAATAAAGACGGCTACAAGATTGCATATAGAAAGTATTAATAATATTAATGATCAAGACAAATTCGACATAGCCGCTTCTTTTCAAAATATTGTTTCGACTTTTGTTTTAAGACAACTTGAAAAAGCCTATAAAATGGTAAGCTCGGATATAAAAAACATAGTAATTTCCGGAGGAGTTGCGGCCAATACTGAAATAAGGGAAAAAATACAAAAATTTTGCACAAGCCGAAAGCTAACTTTTTTTGCCCCTCCGCTAGACCTATGTTCAGACAATGCCGCTATGATTGGATGGGGTGCGATAGAAAAAATAAAGTCCGGAGCGAAATATTCTCCGCTAAACGCAAAAACAATGCCAAAATGGCCGATTGCCAATTTAGTTTAAACTCAATCTCTGAGAAAATATAAAAATATATTTGACAGACTTTATTTTGCTAATTACAATAATCCGTGAGACTGGCCTGCTTGGTGGAATTGGTAGACACAACAGACTTAAAATCTGTCGCCGTTAGGCTTGCCGGTTCGAGTCCGGCAGCAGGTACCAATTTGGGTTTTACGCATTTGTGTTTTGAGGGTTTATGAAGTTAAAAACTAAGAGCAGCGCTAAAAAGAGATTCCGATTTACAGCGTCCGGGTTAGTAAAAATGGGGCAATGCGGAAAAAGACATAATATGCGTAAGCGAAGCAATAGAATGCTCAGAAACGCCAGGGGGATGACCATTATGCATCCAAGCGACGCTAAAAAAGTCTGCTCATTTTATTTTCACGTATAATTAGCTAGGAGATTTTTATGGCAAGAGTAAAAAGAGGGGTTACCGCGAGAGCTAGGCATAAGAAGGTTTTAAAACTTGCTAAGGGGTTTAGAGGAAGATCTTCAACTTGTTTTAGACCGGCTCTTGAGAGATTAGAAAAATCCTGGCAGTATTCCTATAGGGATAGAAGAACGAAAAAAAGAGATTTTAGAGCCCTTTGGATTCAAAGAATTAACGCTGCGGTAAGAAACTTGGGAATGAAATATTCCTCGTTTATTTGCGGACTTAATAAAGCCGGAATTGCCGTAGATAGAAAGACTCTCGCCAAAATGGCTGTGGAAGAGCCTAAAATAATTGAAACTTTAGTCTCCAAAGCTAAGGCTAATTTTCAAGCGTAAAGTTTAGCGGTCGTGGCGGAATTGGTAGACGCGTAGCGTTGAGGTCGCTATGGAGAAATTCGTGGAAGTTCGAGTCTTCTCGACCGCACCATTAACTCATTTTATTTTAACAATTGTTTTGCGGCTAATAGGGCGTCTGTATTTACCGAAGCTCCTGAAATCATTCTAGCAATTTCTTTTACTCTATCTTCATAATGCAAATTGTCGGCAAATACCATAATACGACTGTCGCTTACCGTTTTTCTAATTACTATATGAGAATCTGCCTGGGCGGCCACTTGAGGGGAATGGGTTATCGAAATAACTTGCATTTTTTCGATGTCGCAAACCTTTTTCATAGCTCTACCCATTGAATAAGCCGCCGCCCCGCCTATTCCTATATCTACTTCGTCAAATACTATTGTTTTAAAATTCCCAAAGACGCTTAAGACCGTTTTTAACGCAAAGTTTAATCTTGCGACTTCTCCCCCGGAGGCAATTTCGTTAATTGGCATCAAGTCGGATTTTTTATTAAAATTCGCCAAAAAACTTATACTATCTTTCCCACAAATAGTTTGTTTTTCTTCGCAAAATTTAGTTTCTATTTTAAAAATCGCATCTTTCATTTGCAATTCTTTTAATTGAGAGCAAACTATACTTGATAATTCTTCCGCTGCGGTTTTTCTAAAATTAGAAAGAGTTTCAGATAAAACGTCGTAATCTTTCGATAAAATATTCATTTCTTCTTGGAACTCAATTAATTCTTTATTTAAAATATCTGAAGAATGAATATTTTTTCTTGCCAAATCCACAAATTCAAATAATAATACTGAAGAAGTATTATATTTTCTGGCGAAGTTTCTTATAACAGAAATTCTATCGTCTATTTCTTCTATTTCCTTTTCGCTTATATACAATTCTTCCTTTATTTTAGTTAATTCTTCAATAATATCCGAGATTTCTATTAAAACATTATTTACTCTTGAATTTATTTGTTGGATTGACTTATTTTCTACTTTTTCTATTTGCCGTAACGCTTGCGTTAATTTTTGCTCAATTGGTATAGACGTTATTAATTCCAAGGAATTATTAATTAGATTCTGGTTCGAATACAATTTTTGAACCGCCGATCTCCTACTCAGTAATTCCGTTTCCTCGTTTTCTTTTATCCCAATACTTTCCAAGTTTTTTATTATTTCTAGATTATAATTTCTATCTTTATCAAACTGTTTTATTTTTTCCTCCAGCAGATATATATCGTTAGATTTATTTTGTATTTTAAAATATAGATCAGAAATGTTACGCAATTCTTTTTTAATTTCTTTGTTTTCATAAACCATAAATTTATCTAAAATGTCTATATATTCTTCTTTATTTAAGATAGTATCAAATTGAAAGACTATATTTATCAAATACTCTGCTAACTTTTTGATAAGCTTGTTCGTAATTTGTTTGTTATTTATAGTTATTGACGCTTTATTTGACGCGTCAATCATTTTTGTTATCGAAAAATTATTATTTATTTTAAACCCTAAGGCTTGCTCTATATTTGCCAATTCTTCTAAATAAAAGTATATTTTCACGAAGGTATTTTTACCTTGATATTTCTTTATTACTTTAGATTGAAACCTACCTAAGCAAAACTCTATTGCGTCGATTATTATGGATTTCCCCGTTCCAGTTTCTCCAGTAATTGCAGTAAATCCTTCCGAAAATTCTATTTCTAATTCGTCTATTATTATAAAATTTGAAATGTATATTTTCTGTAACAAAATAAATTATAGAAACGGCATGTAACTATTCCGTATTTTACGCAGAGTTTTTAGATTCTACAATAGAATTACCAAGCTGCCTTGGAGATTTAATAATAGGCTTTTATGTCTCCCTCAGCGAGGGAGAAAAAAGGGAGGCAACTCGCCAGCTTCGCTGGCCACCCGCCCACCCCGAGTTGCCTCCCTTTTTTATACAAAAACTTTAAAAGGTTATATTAAAGAGACTTTAGCCCTAAACTGAAAATCTTTCGATATTAGCTCCGCATTCCGTTAATTTTTTGTCTATATTTTCATATCCGCGATCCAAATGATATATCCTATTAACGACTGTCTCTCCATCAGCCACAAGTCCTGCTAAAATAAGAGAAACGGAGGCTCTTAAGTCCGTGGCCATAACTTGGGCTCCAAAAAGCTTTTTTACAGCCGTTATTACCACGGTTTTCCCATGAATAGCGATATTTGCTCCCATTCTGTTTAATTCAGGAACATGCATAAACCTGTTTTCAAATATGTTTTCCGTTACGGTCGCCGTTCCAGAACAAATAGACATTAAAACCGAATATTGAGCTTGGAGATCAGTCGGGAATCCTGGATATGGAGCAGTTTGGATATCGACTGGCCTTATTTCTCCCTCTTTTCTGTATACTAATACGTTGTTTAACCCATCTTTTTCGCAAGCAATGCCAGCAGATTGCAACGCTTCAAAAAATGTAAACAAATCGTCGTAAACACAATTTTTCAACAATAGCTTTCCATTAGTTAAAGCTGCAGCTATCGCGTAAGTCCCTGTTTCAATTCTATCCGGAATAATTTCAAATTTCGTTCCGCGAAGAGATTCCACGCCTTCTATCGTTATAATAGGAGTTCCATGACCTGCTATTTTCGCTCCCATTTTGTTCAAAAGATTGCAAAACGCAATGACCTCAGGTTCCATAGCCGCGTTTGTTACTCTTGTTGTCCCTTTCGCCAAAACCGCAGCCATCAACGCGTTTTCCGTCCCGGTAACCGTAACTATAGGAAACGTTATATCGCAACCGAAAAGTCCTTTTTCCGCTTGAGCCTTTATATATCCGTTTTCAATAGAAATTTGAGCTCCCATAAGTTCCAAGGCTTTTATATGCAAATCGACTCCTCTCGCTCCAATAGCGCAACCTCCGGGAAGAGAAACCGAAGCTTTTTTAAATCTAGACACCAAAGGCCCCAAAACTAAAATAGAGGCTCTCATTTTTCTAACGAAATCATATGGAGCCTCGGTAGATTTTATCTTGTCAGTTTTGAGCGATATAGAGTGATCGTCCAAATAATTTATGTCGCACCCAAGGAATTCCAAAAGCCCCAACAGGGAGTTTATATCCGCAAGTTTGGGAACATTGCGTAAAATAATCTCTGAGTCGGAAAGTAATGCCGCAACTAATGCCGGAAGGGCTAAATTTTTCGCTCCGCTAATAGTAATCTCGCCATTAAGCGGCTTCCCCCCTATAATTCGCATGCTTTGCAACACTATTAGGAACCTGATAATTAATTGCCGTTGTCGTAATTAAACGACAAAATAATAAGAAAATCAAGCTCTCGACTATGTTTTTGCATCGAAGATATGATTTAAATTATAACCCCAAGATTTATCAAGCCGGATGGCGAAAGCAAAATATTGGTTTCATTCATGGAGATATGACTTTTATCTCTGGTATCATCTTAAAATTCTTATAATTGCGAAAAACCTTTCCCATAAAGCCCCGAAGGAAAGTCCTCACGCTAAACAAAATACTCAACTTACTTATATACTTTTCTCCTCCCAGTACGGCCTGGGTTAAATAATTAGTAAGAACTTCAAATCCGCAATTAGATATAGGATTGTGGAGCGGGAAAA
>JAITTR010000022.1 GCA_031286725.1 Holosporales bacterium
AACATGTTGCCTTTAAGTCAGAAGAATCTTTATATAAAGCTAAATCATTCTTTAATAAAAGACGCGGTTATTATAAGGGTTGAGGTTTTTGAGGCTATTTCGGAATTGTTTCAAATAGACGTCTTTTTACAAACGGATAAAGAATTAGATATTGAAAAAGTTATAGATACCTCTGCGACTATTTCTATAGAGCTTGAAAATGAAAAGAAAACCTATTTCTCGGGAATAATAGAAAAAGCGTCTTTCGAAAATATGCAAAGCTCTATTTCTACGAAGACCGACAACATATTATATTTAAAGATTTCTCCAACTTTAAACAGAACAAAGTATACGAATAAGTATAGAACCTTTCAAGAAATGACTACGAAAGAAATCATAGAAAGCGTTTTAAAAGAAAACGGAATAACTAACGTAAAAATTGGATTAAGTTCCGCCGGAAAGACAAAGAGAACTTTCTGCGTTCAATATGGGGAAAGCGATTTTCATTTCATATCAAGGCTTATGGAAGAGGAGGGGATATTCTACAGTTTTGAGAGCGACGACGGAAAAGACGTTTTAATTATATCCGATAGCAGCGTCTCTTCGAAGAAATTTCAAACTGAGTTGAAAATTAGAAAACAAGGAACTGACGCTACGTTAACTAGCGATTCTGCCTATAACGTTTCTTTTTCGTCCGAAGTCGGCGTAAGGCAAATAGACTCGTATTCTTATAGTATATCGAAAGCGGAAGTAATAAAAGGTTCGTCCTCGGATACTAAAGAGAAATATAAAATAGGGAATAAAGAAATTTTTGATTCCGTTTTTCTTGAAAAAGCCAGCGGAGATCAAGTCTCGAAAAGCGCTTTAGAATGCGACAATAGCTCGTTAAAAACTATTTCCGGGCATAGCTATTGCCCATATGTTTACGCCGGCGGGATTTGCCAAATATCAGGCTCTCGAACTAAAAAACACAACGGGGAGTTTTTTATAATATCCGTAAAACATTCTATAAATCAAATACCAGAAGATCCCCATACTCCCGTTTATTATAATTCTTTTGTTGGAATTCCAATCGATATTTCCTTTAGGCCGACGAATAAACATAAGAAGAATAGAATTTTTAGTTGTCAAACGGCGATTGTCACGGGAATTTCTGGAGAAGAAATTTTTTGCGATGAAAACGCTTGCGTAAAAGTAAAATTTCATTGGGATTCAAGGACTAAGAAAGACGAGAAAAGCTCTTGTTGGATAAGAGTCGCCCAAACTTGGGCCGGCGGAAGTTTTGGAGCGTTGGTTATCCCTAGAGTCGGAATGGAAGTTTTGGTCGCTTTTGTCAACGGAGATCCCGATCAACCTATGATTACCGGGTGCGTATACAACGGAGTAAACAAGCCTCCGGCAAACTATCCAAAAGAGAAAAATACCGTCTCCTCATTTTATACTAAGTCTTATAAGGAAAAAGGATATAACGAAATTAGATTTGACGATAAAGCGCAAGAAGAAGAGATTTTTGTACACGCTCAAAAAGACTTAAACTATATCGCGGAGAATAGCGTTTCTGGGACGTTAAACGAAGGCTCTAGGAAAATAACGCTTGAGAGTAAAAAAGATCCAGTTGAAAATTCTCTTTTAATAAAAAAAGGAGATAACAAGATAACGATAGAAGAAGGCAATTATACTCTAGTTTTAGATAAAGGAAATCAATCTATAACGTTAAAAGAAGGAAATCAAACCGTAAAACTGTCAAAAGGGGATATTTTAATAGACGTTAATGGAAATATTTCGATAAAAGCTACTCAAAATATAAAAATAGAAGCCGACGGAACAATAGATATTTTATCTAAAAAAGCCATGTCCTTTGATTCTAAAGACAATATATCGATATCTGCAACAAAGAATTTTAAGTTAGATTGTACAAGCTGTAATCAAACGAGCAAACAGGCCTTTTCTATATCTTGCTTGAAATATGAGCTAAAAGCTAACGCTTCTATGAATATCTCTTGCTCGACCGCAAAACTCATGGCGAAAATCACCTTAGACATATCTTGCAATGCCGCGGCTAATATAAAATCCGCCGCAATAATGAACATCTCCGGAACTGCAGCTCTTGTTCTTAAAGGCGGAATCATAAAGCTAAATTGACAAGAATCTAATTATTTGTTACTATTCCTGAGCGGTTTGGTTTTTTGCGAGGGATAAGCTTTTTGCGTATCAAGTTTATTGCATTTTTGGCTGTTCCGTTTTTCCTTTCCGGATGCTCTACGACAATAACCGAAAATGTTAGGAACGCTTCCGTCGAATTAAACAATATTGCCGCTGGATCGTCTGATAATTTAGATATTCAATCTATAATAGAGAAAAACGAAAAAGAACATGGCATTCCAAAAGGAATTTTAAGATCAATAGCGACGGTGGAATCCGGGTCTAATCCTTACGCTGTCAACGCTAAGAGAAAAACGTATTTGTTTAAATCGAAAAACGAAGCAATAAAATTCATAAATTCATGCGTAAAAAAGAAAAACCAAAACCTGAGCGTCGGATGTATGCAGATTCATTATAAATCCCATAAAGGCAAGTTTAATTCTATCGACGATATGCTATCGCCCGAGAAAAATACCGCCTTTGCCGCTTTTACGCTCAAAAAGTTATATGAAAAATACGGAGATTGGAAAACTGCTATAAAACGATATCATGCCAATAAGTCGAAATATTCAAACGCGTATTATAAAAGAGTAATGAAAATATATAATTTAAGATACAACAAGAAAAAGGCTTAGGGTATAGTTAGTTTTTCTTTTAAATAAACATATCGTATTAACCAATACATTAGCTTTGGGAAGCGGTTTTCACAACGGCTTTTGCAAACTTCAATAAACTTTTTTGTGTATAATTTTCAACAAAATTGCTACCATAACTAACAGAATTTTTATTTTTCTCATAGGGCTTTATGCAAATAAAAGTATCTGGAAAAAACTTAGATATAGGAAACAGCTTGAGAGAATTTACGATAAAAGAAATCGAAAATCTTATTGATAAATACGTTGGCGAAAGCATAAATTCAACGGTAACGATAGCCAAAGATAACAGATTATTTTACGTAGAAGTTCGCTTATATTTAGCTAAGGGATTTATTTTAAAAACAAACGGCTCGTCCGACGATCCTTATAAGGCCGTTTCAATCTCTTTAGAAAGGTTAGAAGAAAGAATAAAAAGGCATAAAAACAGAATAAAAAATAAACAAAAAAGAGCCACTTGGGAAGTTGGAGCTTTAAACGCGACTAAATATATTATAGAGCGAAAAGATTCTAATAACGATTTAGACGAAGAGCATTTAATTATTGTTGATAAAGAAAGTTTTATTTTAACTTTTAGCGTCAGCGAAGCTGTCATGAAACTAGATCTGGGAGATTTGCCAGTAGTCGTTTTTAAAAATGGTGATACCAATAGAATAAACATTGTATACAAACGTCCTGACGGGCATATTGGATGGATTGACTATAAAGAATAATGTCTTTATATGTCGTTAAATTTGGCGGCTCGTCGGTTGCGACTCACGCTAGAATAAAAAGAGCTTCGGATATTATCGCTAGTATTATTTCAAAAGGAAATAAAGTAATAGCGGTAACTTCCGCCATGCAGGGCGTTACCGATCAATTAATAGATTTTGCAAAAGCGTTTCGCGACTCTCCTATCGATAGGGAATACGATTCTATTATTAGCTCCGGAGAGCAAGTGGCTGCCGGACTTTTCGCTTTATGCTTGAATTCTATAGGAACGCCGGCTAAATCTATGTTAGGATGGCAAGTTCCTATAAAAACTTCGGGAACTTTTTCTCAAGCGATTATAAAATCAATCAGCGTTAAAAAAATATTGGAAGAAGTTTTTGAAAATGGAATAACGCCCGTCATAGCGGGGTTTCAAGGAATTTCTGACGAAAATGAAATAATGACGATAGGAAGAGGAGGTTCGGATGCGACGGCTTGCGCTTTGACATACGCGGTAAGAGCCGACGAATGTTTTATTTATACCGACGTTGATGGAGTTTATACCGCAGATCCAAGAATAGTCTTGAATTCAAAAAGAATAGAAAAAATTTCATATGACGAAATGCTCGAATTAGCTTCAAATGGAGCAAAAGTTTTACAATCAAGGGCCATTTTGATAGCGAAACAATGCTCCGTAAAATTAAGGGTTTTATCGAGTTTTTCAGAAACGGGAGAAACAATTGTGACTAACGAAACTGTTTATATTCCAAAAGATAAAAAGGTAACCGGAATAGCTCATAACACGAATTCTTGTATGATTAGCGTTTTAGGCGATTTTAATCAAACGGAGCTTCTTGAAAGAATATATAATAAAGAAAGAAATATGGATTTAATTTCGTTAAAAGAAGATTCCATTTCTTTTTTAATACAGAAACCGTATATTAACGAATTAAAAGAAATATTAAAAGATGCCAAGTTTGTTGTCGATAACGATATAGGGATTGTTTCCGTCGTTGGAAACGGGATAAAAACTGATCAATCTGTATTAAAAGAAATTTTAAGAATTATGAATATGAAGAAAATAAAACTAAAACAAGTTTCTCTTTCCGATATGTCGATTTCCATAATTGTTCCGTTTCAACAAACCGAATTGCTAGTAAACGAAATTCATAAGTTATTTTTTTGATTTCGAAGGAGAATAAAATGTTTGAATTATTAGATGCGTTTAAGAAAAAGGAATTTATAAGAGATTTAAAACTTTGTAAAACGCTGATGGAAGATAAAGAATATCCTTGGATTTTATTAATACCTATGCGTGACAATATAATGCAAATAAATCAATTATCTGAGGAAGACAGCGTTCAGTTGATGAAAGAAATAAGGATAGCTTCTAAAATAATGAACGAATTATTTGATTCAGAAAGATTAAATATAGCGGCTATTGGAAACAAGACTCCGCAATTGCATATTCATATAATTTCCCGAAAATCTAGCGACTCGTTATGGCCAAAGACCGTATGGGGAATGCAAATGAAAAAGCTAACAGATTCGGAAAAGATAGATAGAGCCGATAAAATAAGAGAGAGTTTTTCTAAAATCGAATTGTAAAAACGGGAACATTAGCTAAAATTTAACGATTGTCTTTGGCGTTGCTCTTTTGCAACGCCCGGGGGGGGGAGAAGGGCAATATTTTTTAAAAAATTAATTTTTGCATTTCGGGCACCATAAAACTTTCATATAATAATTATATTAGTCTTTATAAAAGGTAAAAGGATTTATGAAAAAATATCTCTTGCTGGTGTCGATTCTGTGTTTTTTGTCTCCATTATCTTCCGCCGAAACGGATTCTAAAAAGGATACGAAATCCGAACAGGCTCCGGAATTTAATATATCGGGTTCCGCTACCGTAAGTATGGATTTCGCTAATCCAGACTTGACTTATTATGACGGTAAAAACCAGCCTTCACAAATAAAGACAGATCAAAAATCGACTAAAGAAAAAAGAAAAGATACAACTCTTGCTAGATGCGTTGCAAATGGTGAATTAGTATTTTCCGCGAAAGGAAAGCTAAATAACGGTTGGATATACGGAGCAAACCTGTCTCTTGACGCGGTTAAGAATGACACGGGAATAAGTAATATGTATGTTCTATTTGAAAGAGATAACTTTGGAACGATTCATGCAGGAAACGTAACAGGTCCTGACGGAAGGCTATTATGCGGCGGTCAAGAATTAATAGGAGGACAAGGCGGAGTTGACGGCGTTCTTCCGGACGATATAGATTACGCTACGGGGGTCGTTTCGCCAGTACACGTTATAGGATATGCGAATAAAGCCACAAAGGTTGCGTATTATACTCCAAAGATTTATGGATTCCAGGTTGGTTTGGGTATTACTCCAGACACGAAACAAGTTGGCCATAAAGCAAAAAGCTGCTATTCCGAAGATAGTTCTATAGGTAACGACGCAGGGCTGTTCAAAGAAGGAGATCATATGAATGATTTGGCTCCTCGTCATAGAGTAAAACCTGCAGGAAGAAACAATATAGCGTTGGGCTTGACTCATGGTCATGATTTTCAAAATGGCTGGGGCACTCAAATAGCCGCGATTTACGTAATGGAGAACACTCAATCTTTGGATGCAGATCAAAGTTATGTTGGCGACGTAGTCGATGAGTCTGGACCAAAACCCGAAGGGACATGGGTAAACCCCGATCCGAAATATATTCCAGCTTCTAAAGGCGTAAGAGTTAAAAAAATAAAATTAAGAAACGCAAGAGCTTGGCACGCTACGGCAATGGTTTCATATAAAGATTTTTCAGTTGGAGTCGGATATTTAAATAACGGTCGTTCGAGATTGCCTGCGGCTTCCGCGTATATCAACGACGAGAATAAAATGGTTTTGCCCGGCGGATTCCTTTCCTCAAAAGAAGGAACTGCAGGCCAAGCTTGGAACGTAGGTATGAAATATAACTATAAAGAATGGACATTTTCCGGAGTTTATCATAATACGAGCCGGAGAATTGACGTCGGGCAAAAAGCTAAGGGCAACATGTTTACTTTAGCTACGGATTATTTAGTTTGCCCAGGGTTAAAATTGTTTGTCGAGCTTGATTACGTTATAACAAGAGCTGCCGATTACTCTTGCGCTACATATAACTTAGTTAGAACGGGGAAAAATGCGGTTAAGAAACAAAAAACAGGCCTTTTCGTAATTGGAGCAAAGGTTTGCTTCTAACTTTTTAGATATTTTGTATACATAGGACGGATATGGTGTTTTTCGATAACCATATCCGCCCTAGAAATTTGCCAAGATTCTTTCTTTTTGCGCTTCAAAAGAAAATGTAAACTGCAAGACTAACCTTTCTTTTTTAAGTTAAAAATAATCCATATTTTCAATTGGTTGCTCTAAATTAGTTTCTTACAATAATCCTTCAAAATATACTTTGCCTAAAAGCAGACCGAAGCTACAGGGAAATTACTATAGACAAAGTTGTTGAATAGAACATTTATAAATGGGGTTGTTTTATAAACTTTGGATATACCTTTCTCAACCGTAAATAGAAAGGTAAAAAGTTATGCAGATTAGATGTCCAAGAATTTTGAAAAACTAAGAATTACATACGATTCGAGAATAAAGCTAGGGAAGTCGCGCTTTTATTTCGTAGATATTTTTTACATCTTTCAATCTCGTTTGACTTCCCATTATCTCTTCCTTCCGAAGCCTAATCTGAGCCAATATTGCCCTCCATATAATGTTTGCGGCAAAGGGCTATATATTTTTCGTTTCCTCCGATGTCGACTTGTTCGCCAGATCTTACTATTTTTTTATTGGAATCAAATTTAGCGTTCATTATAGCTTTTTTGCCACAGTGACATATTGTTTTTACCTCTATTAACTCGTCTGCCCACAACAGAAGGTATAGGCTTCCTTCAAATGCCTCGCCAAGGAAATCTGTTCTCAAACCGTATGTTAAAACGGGAATATTCAGCTCGTCTACTACTCTGCCCAAATCTTTTACTTGATTTTTAGTTAAAAACTGAGCTTCGTCTATTAATATGCAAGCGGTATTATTCGTTAATTTTTTAGAAACGTCTTCGAATAAATTAGTATTGTTATCAAAAACATTCGAATCCGCGAATATCCCAAGTCTGGAGGTTATTTTCACATCGCCAAAACGATCGTCAAATTTAAAGGTATAGAGCAAAGTATCCATGCCTCTTTCTTTATAATTGAACCCACTTTGTAATAATTTCGTAGTTTTGCCCGCATTCATAGAGGAATAATAAAAATAAAGCTTCGCCATATCTATATCCTAAAAAAGTAACAATCTGTTTTCATTATTATACAAATTTCTAAACTGAAGCGTCAATTTAGAAATTAAGGAGTCAGAAATGAGATAATTAGACATGATTTCCTAAGTTTGAAACTAATCTTTTCCCGAAAAGAACTTTATTCGAAACAAAAGTCTTTCTCTATAAATAAGGAGGCCTTGGATTAAGAGCCTCCTAAGAAGGTTTCGTTTTGAACGGGACATGTTATTTTGGTCGGGTTATATCCTCCAAAAGAGCAAAAGGCAAATCTTTCCATAAACAATCTTCACATACCGGCTGATAAATGAACGGGTGTCCGCTTCCCTCTATAACAATTAGATCTCCTGTCCTGCAACGCTCGCCGTTAATTTCCGGATGCTCTACGCTAAAATGGTATCTTGCCGTGTACTTTGCTGTCGGATCTTTACATATTGAACATGTTGACGTTAATTTAGTAAGTTTTTGAATATTGAATCTTCCCTCTATGTTTTGTATCGCCGGCCACGGATTTGTTAAAAAGTCCATGTCTAGACCATAGAAATTTATAGAAATATTATGTTTCCTGGAGAATCTTTCTATGTCGGCTATATCAGCGACAGTCATAAATTGACATTCGTCTACAAATATCTCCGGGGGTTCCCCACCCGATGGGGTGCGAATATAAGATTCCAGCGTTTCATATAAGCTTTCGCTTTCTTTTCCAGAAAGCGCTTGGGGCGTTATTGCTATTTCTGGATATTTTCTTGACCTTACAATCGGCGTCTGACAATATGATATCATTATTGTTGTTTTCCCGGATTCCTTACAACTTTCCATATCGTCAATTAACTTTGCGCTTTTTCCCGAAAACATAGGGCCGACTGTTAACGATGCGGAAATCCTTTCTTTTGTGCCATAACTTTCTTTAGCGCCATAAGAAGAAGTCATTAATATCACGCATATCAACGCTATTTTCCCTAAAGTCGCGCGAGCGCTAGTTTTTGGTATTCTTTTAAACATATTCATTGAGATCCTTTTAATTGTGGTCGTATTTGTAATAATGTTATTCGGAGGGTAATTTCGCTTTGTAATAAAATTTCTTATTTAAGATATAAAGTTTGTTGAATTATTTCCTCACAGACATCTTCTGATGATTGGGATGGGAAAATACGCTCAAAGCGCTATAATTGAATTCCTTCAAAAAAGACGTATGAATGGAGAATTAAAAATGAATTGGGAAACAGTCAAAGCGTGTCTAATGGCACAACTAATAATGACAGGCATAGCGATGGAAATAGGAGTGATATTGAGTTTATTAAGGTTGTAGTCTTAACTCATAAAAACTTTCTTATATCCTCCGGCAAACTGTTGTGTTATAATATTTAAGCGAAGTAATATAGCGTAACTTTATTTTATATGATTATATATAGCGATACTCAATTAGATTTCTCAGACGTTTTATTAAGACCAAAACGATCCTGTGTTCTTTCGAGATCTGATGCGGATATAACTAGAGATTACTCTTTTTTCAATTCTGACGCTAAAGTATCCGGAACCGGCATTATCTCTGCAAATATGGGAACTGTAGGGACTTTTGAGGTTGCTCGAAAAATGCTTGATAAAAATTTATTTGCGTGTCTTCATAAGCATTATAATTATGAGCAGATCAAAGAATTTTTATCAAGCGTCGCTCAAGAGCGACAACTCAAGATTTTTTTATCAATTGGCCTGAGAGAACAAGACATTGATATTGCTAAAAACATAATTGACGACGATTTAACCGTTTCGATTTGTATTGACGTTCCAAATGGGTATATTCCGCCGGTTAAAAAACTTGTTATAGATTTAAGAGTCCTAGGATACAAAGGGCCGATAATGGTTGGAAATGTCGTTACTGGAGATATAACCGAGGATTTAATTCTATCCGGGGCTTCGATTGTAAAAGTCGGAATTGGATCGGGATCCGCTTGTTTGACGCGTAGAATAACAGGAGTCGGCAGACCTCAATTGTCCGCAATTATAGAATGCGCTGAGGCGGCTCATTGCGTTGGCGGAATGATATGCGCTGACGGCGGCGTAACCTGCCCGGGAGACGTTTGTAAAGCCCTTGCCGCCGGAGCTGATTTTGTAATGATTGGAGGATATTATGCGGGAGCCAATGAAACCGACGGAGAGATAATTGAAAAAGACGGACAAAAATATAAAATATATTACGGTATGAGTTCTGAATACGCTCAAAAAAAGTTCTATAATGGAATGCCTAAATATCGAGCTTCTGAAGGTCGCGTAGTAGAAGTTCAATACAAAGGATCAATTGACGACGTAAATGACGAAATATTAGGCGGTATCAGATCGTGTATGGGGTATATTGGAGCTCGAAGATTAAAAGACATTCCGAAATTTGCAAGCTTTTATAAAGTCCACAACCAATTGAATACCGTTTTTGAAAAATAAACCTCGGATCCAAGACTCCTTAAATGCATTGGAGTTTTTGTATTAAATCCCATTCATATAGTTGTTTTTAATCTTGATCGAATCTTGTTGAAATATTAAAAAACGTTTGGTATTATAAAAAATAGCCTTGCTTATTAAAGATAATAAGCTGTTTGCTGTTGCAGTAATCAACCGAAAGGAGAATTTTATGAGTTTTTACGAAGCGGTATTTATTATAAAACAAGACGCTTCTGCCAGTCATGTCGAATCTGTTGCCCAAGAGGCGGTTTCGATTATTAAAGATAATGGCGGAGAAGTGACAAAAACCGAGTTTTGCGGACTTAGAAATCTCGCGTATCCTATTAACAAATGCAAAAGAGGATACTATGTGCTTTTGAATATTTCTATCGATTCAAGCAAGATAAAAGAATTTGAAAGAAGATTGAAATTAAATGAAGACATATGCAGATTTTTAATTATAAAAGTCGACAAGCTTGATAATAATCCCTCCGCTCTTATGAGAAAGACTTCGAAAGAGTCTGCTCAAGAGCAAAATTAATATTTATCGAAAGGAATTGCAGATGAAAACTGAAAGACCATCCGCTCAAACGGAGCAAAAAATTGATTCGGCACTAGATTATATAGATTACAAAGACGTTAGGCGTCTATCAAGATTCGTTTCTGAACGAGGAAAAATAATTCCAAGCAGAATTAACTCTCAGCCGCTCAAAAGACAGCGAGAAATCGCCAAAGCAATAAAACGAGCAAGAATTTTGGCTCTTATGCCGTTTATCGTCAATTAATATTTATTGGGACTAAAATCCATGACGAGCGTTAAAAAAGGAATAATAATGGGAATGGCCAATAAGTTTTCGATTGCTTGTGGCATTTCCGAGTCCTTAAAAGACAACGGAGCCGATTTGATATTCTTAGTTCAAACGGAATATTTCAAAGAAAAAATCTCGGAAATGGCCAAAAATTTCTCAAACAACGAGATATTTGTTTGCGACGTTATACAAGACGGGGCTATTGAAAAAACGTTTGACGAGATTTTCGAGAAATTCGGCCCTATTGATTTTATTGTTCACTCTATAGCCTTTTCGGATAAAAACGAACTCCAAGGCAAATACTTAAATACCTCAAGAGCCAATTTCTTAAATACTATGAATATATCTTGTTATTCGTTTACGGAAGTATGTAAAAATGCTCAAAAAATTATGCCAAATGGAGGAAGCGTTCTGTGCTTGACTTATTACGGCTCGGAAAAAGTCGTCCCTAATTATAACGTCATGGCCATAGCTAAAGCCGCTTTAGAATCCAGCGTTCGATATCTGGCAAACGATCTTGGCGAATTCGGAATAAGAGTAAACGCTATCTCTGCAGGGCCAATAAAAACTCTTGCGGCATCTGGCGTTGGAGAGTTTTCAAAAATTTTGGAATACGATAGGAATAGATCCCCTCTTAAAAGAAACGTTACCCAAAAAGACATCGCAGATGCCTGCGTTTTTTTATTGAGCAATATGTCGGCAGGAATTACTGGAGAAATTATTCACGTGGATTGCGGATGTAATACTATAGGAGTAAATTTTTAATATATTGAAATTGGAGAATAGAAAAGCGTCGCGGTAGAGAATTTTTCTTTGAAATATTTAAGTTATATTATAAATAAGCTCTTTACTTCTTTTCTATCTTGAGGTACAATGCATAACAGTGTTGTTTGAAACTATTTGGTATGAAAATGAAAAAAATGCTTAGCGTTTTTATGATCGGAACGGCATTGCTCAGCCCGATTTTAATACAAAATTCTTTGGCGGAAGCCTCTAGCTCAATCGAAAAAAAAGAAAGCAAAGTTGTTGTCGCGCTTAAAGACGGCAGCGTAATTACGGAAGACGAAGTAAAAAAGGAACTAGACGACGTTCCTCAACAATTGTCTTCTCAAATGTCTTTAGCCGAATTAAAAAAATCTATGACATGGTATCTCGCATATCAAAAAATAATGAACGAAGTCGTTAAAAAATCTGACGTTTATAACAAAAAAGACGTAAAAGCAGGAATAGAAAAAAGAAAAATTACCGCTGCGGGATTTATGCTTCTTGACAAAAAGGCTAACGAATCTATGACTCACGATGCGCTGAAGGAGCATTACGACAAAACTTGGAAAGAGAATTTTAAAGATACAAAAGAATTTTCGTTAGTAGCCATAACGACAAACAATAAGAATCTTGCCAATAAAATAAAGGAAAGCGTAAAAGACGACGAGTCGTTAAAACAAACTTTAGATTCCAATACCTCTTTAAAGCATATGGAAATGGAAAATAAGCCTCAAGGAATGTTTCCTCCAGAAATTTCCTCGGCCGTCTTGAAGCAAGGGAAACATACTGTAATAGGTCCTTTCGAAATAAAAACGGCTTACATGTTATTTTATATAAAAGACATCCGTGACGCTAAAAAACAAGAATTCACAGAGGATTTTGAAGAAAATTACAAAAAAATTGCATCGAGAGACTTTATTCAACAATATACAAAAGAGTTATATAAAAAATATAACGTAAAAATTATGGACACAAACGGCAAAGAAGTGGATCCTTTTAAGATTGCCGACAAAAATGCGGATAAAACCGAATCGAAAAAAACTAAACCTGTAGACTTGACGAAAGTAAAGGACGATCTTGTCATGGCAACTATCGATGGAGAAAAGATAACCGTTGCGGATATAAAGAAGTTTTTCAAAGTCGGGTCTCTTGTTGACGAAGCGTTTATTTCAATGGCTCAACAATTTAATATAAAGCCGGAGGAAGTGATTACTTACGCAGTGAAGTTAATTGCGGACGATAAAGTGTTGACAAAAGAAGTAAAAGAAACAAAATACGACGATACGCCGGAGGTAAAAGAGAAACTTCGAAAAATAGAAGAAATGGAGTATCAGCATGCTTTTTATAAAGAAAATATAAAGGTTACCGTATAAGACACTAGAAAGTTTTTTGCAAAATATATAACATCGATTCCTGAAGAAGAGAAAAACGACCATGAAATTTCAACGAAAATGGTATTCTTCGAGACTCAAGAAGACGCTGCAGCCGCTTTGAAGACAATAAAATCTGGAGAAGAAAAATTCAGTTCTATATTTAAGGAAAGACAATCGAAAGGGGCTGTGGATCTTGGTTACGTAAAAAGTAGGGGAACAACTCCAGAAATCTGGAGCTTATTGAAAAAGGGAGCTTCTGGGACTTGTTGTGATCAGGTAATCGCATTAGACGGCTCGAATTTCGGACTCGAGGGATTAAATTATGCTATAATGTATATTGCCGATAGAAGGCCACTTACTCTTCCAACTCTTTCTGATCCTGCCGTAAAGAAGAATTTTCAAAGATTGGCCGAAAGGGAGAAAGCCGGGAAATTGGCAGAAACTCATTTAATCACTGGGATAAAGACGATAGAGGGAAGACCTATAGATGATTTCAAGAAAAATCCAGAGTATATGGAAAGAATGTTGTCATTCCTTATCGGATTTGCAGGATTATAGAGGAAAATTAAGGAGCTCTAAAATTGATTGATAAAAAGCCTAATAGTTGGGAGTTAACTCAAGGGGAAACTGTTTTTAAAGACGACTTTTCCTTGAGCGAAGCTATAAGCAGCTCGAAAGATAAAAGAATCGCGATTTTAGGCGGTTCAGGGATAGAGAAGGCCTCGGAATACTATCAAAAAGCCGTAATCCTTGCAGAAACAATTTCCGCGGCGGGAATTTCTATAATTACCGGAGGCGGACCAGGAATTATGGAGGCTGGAAATAAAGGCGCAAAATCGGTAAAATCAACGGCTTTTTCATATGGATTAAAAGTTAAATCCATAAAAAAAGAAATTGAAGCGAATAATAGTTATATACACGAAAATTGCGATTTTACGTTTAATACTTTATCTATCAGATTGCTAACGTTGTTATCTATAAGCGATGCAATAGTATTTTTTCCCGGAGGATTTGGGACTTTGGAAGAATTATTTTCGCTTTTAGTTCGAATAAGAGTCGATATAATGAAAAAAATCCCTATATACTTATTTGGCTCTAAGTTTTGGAAAAGACTTATTTCCTGGCTTGACGAAATCGTAAAAGCGGAAGAAGTAATAAGCGAAGAAAATCTGAAGTTGTTTAAAATAGAAGACGATATAGAAAAGATTTCAAATGAAATTATATCGTATTTCAGAGCTTTAAACTAAGGAGTTATTTAATGGCATCTTTTAAAATAGACGAATCCGTATTTGACAAACTAGCGGAGATTCTTAAAAAACATAACTTGACAGAAATTGAATACAAGGATGGCGAAACAAAAATAAGAATGTCTATGGCTAATAATTCTTCTTCAGTTGATACAATCGCTACTTTGGGCCAGGCTCCAAAGTCTATTTCAATCGAGGCGGGACCACCCCTTCCAACAGACTTTTCAAAGCATCCTGGAGCCTTGAAATCTCCAATGGTTGGAACTTGCTATTTAGCTCCGGAGCCAGGAGCTGTGAATTTTGTCTCTATTGGCGATAGCGTTCAAGAAGGCCAGCCTCTCCTTATAATAGAGGCTATGAAAGTTATGAATCTTATAAAATCTCCCAAGGCTGGAAAAATAATTCACGTTGCAGTAAAAAACTCAGATCCTATAGAATTTGGCCAACTTTTAGTCGTTATAGAATAAAAATATGTTTAAGAAAATATTAATAGCCAACAGAGGAGATATTGCGATAAGAATTCTTCGAGCATGCAAGGAAATGGGAATAAAAACCGTAGCGGTTCATTCCGTAGTTGACGAATCATTGATGCATGTGAAATTTTCGGACGAGAGCGTTTGTATTGGTTCAAACAAGTCCTCAGAAAGCTATTTAAACGTATCCGCAATCCTAAGCGCGGCAGAATTAACTGGAGCCGACGCGCTTCATCCTGGGGTTGGGTTTCTTTCTGAAAACGAAAAATTTGCCCAAATGGTTTCAGATCATGGAATAAAGTTCATAGGACCTGCTCCAAAGCATTTAGCGTTGATGGGAGATAAAATATCCGCGAAAAAAACCATGGAAGAGCTTTGTATTCCAATAATAAAAGGATCCGACGGAGAGGTAAAATCTATTGAAGAAGCGCTAGAAATAGCGGAAGTTGCCGGCTATCCAATTTTGTTTAAGGCCGCTTCCGGCGGGGGCGGGAAGGGCATGAAAATAGCCAATTCTCTTGAGGAAATTCCAAACGCTTTTAATATGGCCAAATCCGAGGCAAAAGCTAATTTTGGAGACGATGCGGTTTATATAGAAAAATACCTCGCTAACCCAAGACATATCGAGATTCAAGTAATAGCGGATTCGTATGAAAACGTCGTTCATTTAGGAGAGCGAGATTGTTCAATCCAAAGAAATCATCAAAAATTGATGGAAGAATCCCCTTCTACAATTTTGTCTTCCGAACAAAGAAACAAAATTGGAGGAATAGTCAGAAAAGCTATCAAAAAACTCGGATACGTCGGAGTTGGAACCCTGGAGTTTTTATATGAAAACGGAGAATTCTTTTTCATGGAAATGAACGCTCGGCTACAAGTCGAGCATAGCGTTAGCGAAGAAATAACAGGAATTGATATCGTAAAAGAACAAATAAGAATCGCCGCAGGAGAAAAATTATCAATAAAACAAAAAGATATAAAAATCCATGGACACTCGATAGAATTCAGGATAAACGCCGAAAACCCTGAAACGTTTCT
>JAITTR010000092.1 GCA_031286725.1 Holosporales bacterium
TGATAAAAAATATCAATACTCTTCCCGATAGCAAAAAATATATAACTTTAAAAAACGAAATTGGTAAAGCTATATTATCAAGAGAGTTAGCCGCGTTAAAAAACAATATTCCCGTTAAATTTGAATATTTCATAACTAAATCGGATAATATAAATGAGTTCTTCCAAGAATTTGGTTTTAAGTCCTTAATGAATAGAAATGTTTAACTTAGCAAGCGCTATAACATCTTTTATATTCCGGAGGAGTTGCAAGTCGCTAGGGGGTCATGTTATACTTCAATAACTGGTATCTCTATTTAACATAAATAATATGAAGAAATTTTTACGTTCCTTATTCGCGGTAGCATTTTGTTTGATTTCGGCAAGTAATGCCGCCGTACGCGATACGATTTCGATTGGAACTTGTGCAGATTTCCCGCCGTTCGAGTTTTTTAAAGACGGCCAATTGACAGGGTTTGACGTTGAGCTTATTAAGCTTATCGCCGCGAAAATTGGGAGGAAAGTCGAGTTTAAAGACATGCCTTTTGGGTCTCTTATTGTATCAATACAAACCGGGGCTATCGACTGCATCATTTCCGGGCTTAACATAAGCGAGGAAAAGAAAAAAATAGTAGACTTTTCAAAAGAATATTATACCGCCAAAATGGCTCTCGTATACAGAAATGATAATCCCGTAATAAGTTTGGAGCAGGTAGCAAAAAAGAAAGTCGCGTGCCAACTAGGGACAAGCGGGCACGAAAAGAAAATCAAAGAGGCCGCTCCGGAAGCGGACATACAATTAATGGATACTTTTAATCAAGCGATAGAAGCTTTAAAAGCGGGACATGTAGACTGCGTTTTTATGGACGAAGCCCCTTCAAAAGAATTTTGTTCCAAAAATCCAGAACTTGGGTATAACATCGCGGCGGAATACGACGAAGGCGGCTATGCGATTGCCGTTGTCAAAGGGTCTACTTTATTAGAACCGATAAATAAAGCTTTAGAAGATCCGCAGTTAAAAGAAGAAATCGAAAAGTTAAAGCTAAAATATGGAATATAATGGACGATATTTTTTCTAATCTTTTATTTATAGGGTCCGGGATTCTTGTAACGTTAAAATTGTTGGGAGGAGGAATTCTCGTCGGAATATCCCTTGGAGGAGCGCTTTCAATACTTCGCTATAGCGGAATATGCAAGCCGTTAATAAACGGTCTGGTGTCCGTTATAAGGGGAACTCCGCTTATTCTCCAAGTGAGTCTTATATATTTTTCAATGCCATGCGTTATAGGAATTAAGCTTGACATAATTTCAGCCGGCATTATCGCTTTTGGCTTAAACAGTTCCGCATATGTTTCGGAAATACTAAGGGCTGGGATAGAAAGCTTGCCTCGCGGGCAATTTGAGGCTGCGAAAACTCTTGCTATCCCGAATTATTTTATGTGGAAGGACATAATCCTGCCTCAAGTAATAAGAAACGTATTCCCAGCCATGGTCAACGAAATTGTGTCTCTTTTGAAAGAAACCGCGATAATCTCAACAATAGGCGGCTTGGATATTATGCGAGCATCCCAAATGGTAGCGGCTCAGCAATACGAATATTTTATGCCTTTATGTATAGCGGGAGGATATTATTATTCTCTTGTTTTATTTATTGAATATATCGGAAGAAAAATTGAAAAATTAAAAATATATGCTTAAAATTCATAACGTTTACAAATCGTTCAATAATACGAAGGTACAGGAAAAAGTATTAGAAAATATCAATCTTGAGATAGAGACAGCCAGCGTATTAGGTCTTGCAGGACCTTCGGGAAGCGGAAAGTCCACTTTGCTTCGCTGTATTCAAAAACTAGAAAACATAGATAGCGGCTCAATTGTTTGCGATGGGCGAGTTTGCTTTATGTTTCAAGATTTTCAACTATTTCCGCATATGACCGTAGAACAGAATCTTACGTACGCTCCAAGTTTGAAAAATAAAGATAAAAAAGAAGATTATAAAGAACAAGCAAAGTCTATGCTTCAAACCCTTGGAATAGAGTCAAAAGCAAATGAATACCCAAGAACCCTATCCGGAGGAGAGAAACAAAGAGTAGCTTTGGCAAGAAGTTTAATGATATCTCCGGATATTTTATTATGCGACGAGCCCACTTCCGGTTTAGACATAGCAAGCTCAGAAGACGTCGTTTCTTTGCTTAAATCCGTCAATAAACTTGGAGTTACGTTAATAATCGCTTCTCACGATTTGGATTTCTTGCTCAAAATATCAGATAGAATCGTTTTGTTAAAAAATGGCTCAATTGTTATGGATATAGCTCCTCGCGAACACACTGATTCTTTAGATAAGTTAAAAGGATATTACTAGAGTTCTTTCGAAGTTAATTGACGTAGAAACAGAGGTAGGTGGAGCGAGCTTACCGGCCAACGTCAGGTCTAGCGATCTAAGTTTGAATATTATAAAAAACAACACAAAAGAAATAAGTCTTAAGCGTCTTGATTTGAAAAAACTTATTATTTGTTGTAAACTGTGTTAGTTATATGCGTTTGATGATTTCGAAACATGTTAGACGACAAAAATAATCGCGATTCGTTGTGTTCTTGCGATAAAAAAAAGATAGATTCATTTATGGAAAGCGTAGAGGAAGAAATCCGCAATGAAAATTGGCAAATGCTTTGGAAGAAATATGGAAAGTTTATAACTTATTTATCAGCGGCTATTCTTATAGGAGTCGGGGTTTATAGTATGTGGCAAAAACGAAGTCAAGCGGATATAGAAGCGATATCTACAAGATTTTCTTCCATACAAAACGCGATAATGTCTGGAAACGTTGAGAGTTATATTCCTCAGATAAGAGAAATGTCAAACGTTCCAAAAAAGGATTACGCAATTCTGGCAAAATTGGAATATGCCGCTATTTTAAGAGACAAAAACGATAGATCTTGTATGGATCAATATAAAATGATATTTGAAGATAAAGGCGTCAATATTGTATTAAGAGATCTAGCTTATATATTATACGTAAACTCTTGCATAGATTTTATGTCCGCAAGCGAGATAGCGAAATCAATTGATGGGTTTATAAAAGAATTGTCCGAAAAGTATATAAACGGAACATGGCCGCTTATCGCAAAAGAATCTTTGGCGTTTTGCTATATAAAATATGGCGAAAAAGACCTGGCGAAACAAACTTTGGAATCTATTGCGAAAACTTCCGGCATTCCTGTTGGAATGGAAGAAAGAGCTAAAATTTTACTGTACTCGCTTGAGGATCGAATATAAAAATGTTTTTGTATCAGATATTTCCGGATTTGATTGTTTCATACGATAATAGAAATGAAATTATAGCGAAATGCCAAAAACTAAATATCGTTGATAAAAACCGCGAATTAGCGATAGAAAGATTCGGAACAACACAAAAAAGATATGAGCCAAAAGCTAAGATTATAACGGAGAAAAAAGTATGAAAAAATGTGTTTTGTTAATATACGCTATAGCTATTATAAGCGCAGCTTGTGAAAAAAAAGAAATTCTTCCCGGAAAAAGAGAAGAGGTTTTCTCCGCGCTTAACAAAGAAGCTGATAAGACTATCGCTTCTTTAAAAATCATTGCGACTACCGCTAGCTCTATAGATTCATACGTAGATATAGGGGGGAACAAACGGCATAATCATATTAATTATCAAATGCCTCAAAATCCTCAAACTATCTGGAAAACGGATATAGGAAGAGGACCTATAACTTCCGATCCGATTTATATTAACGGAAATATATATGCAATAGACTCGCTGGGCATTTTATGTTGCGTTTCAGCAAAAGACGGAAAAATAGTTTGGAAAAAAGAAATCGCCAAGCAACCTGACGAATCTGTATTTTCCGGAGGATTAA
>JAITTR010000051.1 GCA_031286725.1 Holosporales bacterium
AACTTCAATATAATGATCGACAAACGAGCTATTTTGTTCAGGATCCAAAACCTCCAACAAAGCTGCTGCTGGGTCTCCTCTCCAATCGGATCCTAATTTATCTATTTCGTCCAACATGATAATAGGATTGGTCGTTTTCGCTTTTTTCATTGCCTGAATTATTTTCCCGGGCATCGCTCCGATATAAGTCCTTCTATGTCCTCGAATTTCCGCTTCGTCATTAACTCCCCCAAGCGACACCCTTACAAAAGATTTTTTAGTAGCGTCCGCTATCGCTTTCCCAAGAGAAGTTTTCCCAACTCCCGGAGGTCCGACGAAACACATAATTTGAGCTTTCATTTTTTTAACTCTTTTTTGGACTGCAAGATATTCCATTATTCTTTCTTTGACTTTCTCTAACCCATAATGAGAGTTGTTCAAGGACTCTTCCGCATAAGACATAGAAGATTCCTCGCAGGGGGCTTTCCAAGGAAGGCTAATCAGCCAATCTACATAATTTTTTATAATTCCGCTTTCTTGAGATATAGAAGGCATGGAGCGTAATTTCTTTATTTCATGATTAGCCTTTTCCTTAGCTTCTTTTGTCATTTCGGAATCTCTTATCTTGTTCTCTAAAGATTTTATTTCTTGATTAACATCCTCCGCGTCCCCTAGCTCTTTATATATCGCCTTTAATTGCTCGTTTAAATAATATTCTTTCTGATTCTTCTCAACTTGTTTTTTAACCCTGTTTTTTATTTTCTTCTCGACTTGGACAAGCTCCGATTTTTCTTCCATCATAAAGATTAATTTTTCTAACCTATTTTTAACGGACATAGTCTCCAGAATATTTTGTTTTTCGCTAACCTTTAAGGGAAGATAAAAAGCTATCGTATCGCATAGTTTTGAATTGTCTTCAATAGAAGATATAGACGAAAATATATCCGCAGGCAGCTTTTTATTTTGCTTAAAAAAGTTTTCAAAGTTAGACAATGCAGCCAACCTTAATCCGCCCAAAAGCTTTTCATTTCGCCTTACGATTTTCATAGGATAAGGAACCCCGACCATCATAGATTCGCTATCTCGAATATCTTTTATGGAAGCCCTATAAAGGCCGTCAACGAGTATTTTTACGGTTCCATCCGTAAGCTTTATCGTTTGTTCTATATGGCAAACGGTTCCAACATCGTATAAATCCTTGATTCCAAATGCATCAATCGTCGGATCTTTTTGAGCCACAAGGAATATCTGACGGCCTTTTTCTACCGCCGAATCTATTGCCTTTATAGATTTCTGTCTTCCTATAAACAACGGAACTACAAATTCGGGAAATACTACCGTATCTCTTAAAGCTATAATAGGAATAGGTTCATTTTTATTGTTTGGGTTCTTCGGAATATCCTGCTCCATATCGTCTCGTTTTTTTGAATTTCTAGAAAAATTAGAACTAGCTTAGTTTATAACAAATATAGAGCTTTGTCCAGAGACTGCAAATATCTCATTTTTTCATAAAGGTTTATTATAAAAACCCAATATCAAAAACTTATTAACAGTATTTATATTTTACATTAACTCTTTTTTAACTATTTTTATTTAAAATTGATAATCGAGAGATGTGTTTTATTAGAAAGGTTTATTATGAAAATACTAAAATTCTCAACATTAATATTGGCTGCCGCAACGGTATCGCCCAGAGCTTTAACGTGCGTAGAGGAAGAGCGAGAAGCGGGAATGACCATTTCAACTGTCAGTTCATCAATATTTGACCTTGAGGAAACAAAGGAAAAAATAATTGCCGTAAAATCTCCGACAAACGCATATAATAGACTTGCTCAACAACTTGAAATTGGCAAAGAGAAAGCAATAACTATCCCTTCGAATCTATGCGAAATGTATAGCGCGTTAAAACAAATTTCTTATGCAATAACGACAGACTCTTCGCCAGATATAATAGATATAATATTTCTATTAGACGCGAACGGAAAAACTCAATGCGTATTCATAACAAAATTTCTTTCTAAATTAGAAGATGCGTTAGAGAAAAGATTCGCGATGAAATATCCGGGGATAGACTTTACTTTGTCATTTCCTGTAGACGCGTTTGTCGGCTCTGGATCTGGGGCGATTCCCGCGGCTCTTGCCGCTCTTGGGAAAAAGTTATCGCCAAGCCGCATAGACGATATAATCTCTATGCCTAGCAAGCTATCGATACCTAAATGCTGCCATTTCTTTAGATGCGGAATGAAAGTGGCGAAAGATTTTGTTTCAGCGTATTTAGGGAAAAGTCCAACGGCAATAGACGAAGACGACCCCGACTGGAGCAAATTAATAGTCGACTCTTTTGATATAAGAAAAAGAAACGGAGCAGGTTTTGAAAAGCTATTTGGATCATATTCAAAATCTGATCTCCAATCTAACTTAGAAGTTATTTCGCTCCTAACGTCTCCTTGTATTTTAGATATGGTAAACTCGGCAATAGCCGCTAGACATTTAGACACGAAAAAGAAGTTGGCTCGCGTTGTTATAGCCGATACGCTTGAAGCGGCATCCTCTATATTAGAACCCTTTTCGGATTCTGGAAATTCAAAGATTTCCCAGCGGATTAGCTCGGCAAATTCCGCAATTAATTCGCTAAAGAAAATAAATCTTGTTTCTTTAAACAACAATCCTAACCTTGGTTCGATATCGGAGTTAAAATCTATTTTAACGGCGCGTTCTAAAATAAAACGAAACCTTGTGATAGTGAGCTTAACGGCAGACACCGCTAGAGAAATCCCTGGGCTCCCAAGCGGTGGGTCTATCACTACGAGTTTCTCTAATTGCGTAAAATACTCGAAAAACGACTTAAAAATAGTTGATTTTAACTACAAGTTTGCGATTCCAAGCTATATGTATGAAAAAGATTATGGTTCCGCTATAGATTTGGCTATTGCCGGGTTATTTCCTAAAGAAAAAACTACCAGAAAAGAATCTTCGTCTGTCGTCGCCACGACTATGCTTTTGGATTTTCTTGAAACGTGTAATGAAAAAGTACTGTCAATTATGAAAGATAATAGCGCAGACAAAATGCTTTTAGAATCTAAAGACCAAGAGCTTGCTATAGCGTAATTTACGCTGAAAACAAGGAAAAGAACTTTCTCTTTTCCTTGTTTTATTTATCTAATAAATTAAGAAATCCAATGTTTTAATTTTGCCGTTTATCAGCTGGAATTAAAGCCCAACGCGCTAGAGCAGAATAATCTAAGGATATTGTCTTTAGTTATAAGGAAATAAGATGAAGAAGTAGTCGCATTATTGGCCAATAGGCGTGATAGAAACGATGGATTGTCAAAACTTCCCAGGAGTATTTTTATAAAAAAGAGGCAGAACTAGTTAATTTCTAACTGGTTAGCGAGAAGAATAGAGCAGCATCTTTCTAGCGGGCGTATTGAGAAAGATTGTTAATTGATATTAACGTTTACATATCAAAAGGATACGTTGCTTTATGTGTTAAAAAAGTTGTATTGGGAATAATTAAGCATAACGATTAACTAATATTATGAAAAATTCCTGCAGATATTAAGCATTCTTTAACAAAATTTATGTATACTAATAATAAAGACAACTATATTTTGTGTGAGATTATGAAAAATCGTTATATGGAGCTATCTATTTATGGCGAAAAAACTTATAGAGTTTTTCTTGACTTAATAAAACACGAATTAGATAAACTTGATATTATAGACATAACGGCTATTCAAGCTTTTATATTGATGAACATTAGCGGCAACGTCGTAACTATAGGAGAAGTTTTGACTAGAGGATATTATATAGGCTCGAATGCGTCTTATAACCTCAGAAAAATGATTACGAACGGATATTTGGCTCAATCGACAACGGATTATGATAAAAGGACTTGTCACTTGAGGATAACGGAAAAAGGAAAAAAGCTTTGCGAAACCTTAGGGAAGATTTTAGATATGCGAACCGCCAAAATAATGGGAACTGCCGATTTAGAAAAAGGATTAAGCTTATTAAAAAAAGTAGAAAATTCATTAAAAGATTCGTTGAGAATGTCTTCTCTCTGATTTGGATTTAATCGCTTAAGTTCATACGAATTTGAAGAAACAATCCTTCCATATATTTCTTTTTATAGTTGTTTAATTTTGTCAAGGCGGGAAGCGAGCAACACGAGCGAATCTTGACAAATCTCCCGAGCGGATACGATATACTTGATGAGCGCCATTTCCGCCCAACGGAAACATATTCGATGATTTATCTGATTCTGAATAACGAATGTCCATATCCCAAAACTCTTTTAATCTCTCCCAAGCTTTATTATTTGGAATCGTATCTATAGCAGATATTTCTCCTGTATTCAAATGAACTCTCTTAGAATTTTCTAAGAATTTATTAGTATTAAACAACATGTTATGTTCTCCTTTCAAATAAAATGGATTGTTTAGAATATTCAAAACTATCTTGATATTCTATTAGGTTTGATATAGACGGCCAACTCCCCGCCTATATTTTTAGGATACTCTATTGCGTTTTCCAAATGCAAAAACTTTTTTATCCCCTAAAATTTTATGTAAATTTTAAAGACCAAAAGGAAAATTTTTGAAAACATAAGAATTTTTAAAAATTCCGCATTATAATAAATATGATAAAATGAAATAATATTAAGCTGGAGTAGCTCAGTTGGTAGAGCAACTGATTCGTAATCAGTAGGTCGGGGGTTCAAGTCCTCTTTCCAGCGCCAGTACTTTCAATGGATTGAAGACAAGGATCGGTTAGTCTGAAAATACAAAATTGAATTTTCCCCCACTCCTGTCCCGCTTTTTCAAAACAAAGGAAGATTGTTTTGCCATTTATG
>JAITTR010000078.1 GCA_031286725.1 Holosporales bacterium
CTTCCTTCTCCCGGGACTATTGAAGAGCTATATTTTCCCGGCGGAAAAGGCGTAAGGATAGATTCTCATATTTATAGAGGATACGCTATCCCTCCTTATTATGACAGCTTAATCGCAAAAATAATAATTCATGGGGAAAATAGAAAAGAATGTTTAGAAAAAGCTCGTTGCGCTCTATCCGAATTCGCGATAGACGGCGTCCAAACAACTGCTGAATTACATAAAAAACTTGTTAGAAATGATGATATCATAAATGGTAACTTTGATATTCATTGGTTACAAAATAATTTTAGGAGATTATAATATGGATGTTATAAAAACTAACTTATTAACGAAAATAAACTTTATTGAGCACGGATTTTTCGATAGAAACGGAGGAGAAAGTTCTGGAGTTTTTGAATCTCTTAACGTTGGTTTTAAAACGGAAGACGACGCTCAAAACGTTATAAGAAACAGGGAGATAATCGCTCAGAATTTTAATATTCCAGTGTCAAATCTAATAATACTAAATCAAATGCATGGAAATTTTGTTCACGTAATAGATTCCAAAAACATAGATCAATATAAGTTCTCGTCGCAAGAACAATCTTTATCTATTGAAGGAGACTCAATAATCACGGATCAAAAAAATTTATTAATTGGAGTAACAACCGCCGATTGCGCTCCTATTTTATTATGCGATCCCAACGCGAAAATCATTGCGGCAATTCATGCCGGATGGAGAGGAGCGACTTCCGAAATAATAGAAAATACGTTTGAAAAACTAAAGTCTATGAATTGTAAATATATATTGGCGTCTATTGGGCCTTGCATTCAAGGAAGATCTTTTGTTGTAACAAACGATTTAGCAGAGAAAGTAGAAAAAAGATATATATCTTATTTTAACGGAAGAACTCTTTTTGATATGCAATTTTTAATATTAGAAAAGCTAATGAAATTGGGAGCTAAGATCGTTTCTAAAATAAATATAGACACGTTTTTAAATAGCAATTTCTTTAGTTGCCGAAGACAAAACGGGCAATATGGAGTTCAGTTTTCCGGAATAATGATAAAGGAGTAAGGATTAAATGAATAATATGCGTCAATTATTTAGCCAAGCTCAAAAATTACAAGCTCAAGTAGCCAAGGCTCAAGCAGAACTTGAAACGCAAGAAGTTACCGGAACGTCTGGAGCGGGGGCGGTTTCCGTGACGATAACTCTAAAAGGCGCTCCAAAAGCGATTTCTATAAATAAAGAAATAGTGAATCCAGAAGAAACTGACATATTAGAAGATCTTATTTTAGCCGCGTTAGGAGACGCTAAACAAAAAGCGGACTCCGCATTCGAAGAAGGCATGAAAAGAGCGACTAATGGTATGGATATTTCAAAATTAACCGGTGGCAATTTTTAGTAAAGTTTCTTGATTTCTGAAAATCTGCGCTAAGTGACTAAGTTATAGATGGGAAGTTCCGTCTCAAACCTAATCAGAATTTGCAAGTAGAACCTAATATGTTGTTTAATACTAATAAATTCTAAGGGAATTCATTATAAAGTTTGGTAGAGATTAAAGAAATTTATAGATATAAATGCTTATTATTACGATAAAGTATACGGAAGAACTCTTACAAATCTGTCTCCAGAGGGCGGATATGGTATAAAAATTATACCATACCCGCCCGAGAGCTTTGTCAAGGTTCTCTCGCTTCTCTCGCTCTCCACCTTGACAAATCGCTTCAGTCTTCTTTCGTTTCAAAGATTAAATGATTCAAGCGAAGGAATCGCTTTTCCATCTAGAGGTTTCTTAAAAATTCTGCGTAGCGTTAAAGGTGTTCTAATAATGCAGAAGGTTAAGGTTGAACCTTCAGTAGAAGACAATCTTTGAAAGGAAGCAAAATGCTATACGAATACCAAATGAAACAAGTATAAATCTAAGGATAAAGGTTACTATTCCTATTTTTAACGCTACTAGGACGAGAACACGTTAAGTTTCGCTTACCTACAGAACCCAGAGCAACTTTTATATTTTCTTTACGATTTCTTTACAAATAGCCGAAAGAACTACTGCCATAGGGACGGAGATAAATATTCCAATAGTTCCCAATATCGACATTGTAGCGCATATCGAAAACAATATCCAAAACGGATGTATTCCTGTTTTTTTGCCTATTAGCTTTGGGGTTATAAAATTTGAGTCTAAGAATGGAATTACGACGTAGAGACAGCATAATAACGTATACTGATAGCCGTATAAGAAATCGTCGATCGACATTGTTACGGTTGTTAAAAATCCTAGAAACGGGCCAAAAAATGGGGCAAAAGACAGAAAGCCAGAAAATATTCCGCAAATAATAAATTCGTTGGTTCCAATAAGATAGATGCTAACGGAATATAAAACAGATAATATAATGCAAATTATAAGTTGTCCTTTTATATATGCAGCCAATTTTGTATTTATACCGCTGAATATATCCGTCGTCGTTGGGGAAGATATTTTCTTTAAAAATAATTGTATATATTCCTCTATCTTATTCCAGTCTTTTAATAAATAAAACGTCAAAATTGGAGTCATAAATACGAACATTATTACGTAAATTAAAGTCATTCCTCTGTTTAAAAAATTCAAAAGATAAATAGGAAAATCGGACGTAAACATTGAAATATATTTTTCCAATTCGCTTTCGATATTAAACGTTCTTTCAAGGCCAAGCGTTTGAAAAACGCTTTTTGCGATTCTATTTATAAATCCCGGAGCATATTCTATTAATTTTGGTATTTTATTTATCAAAACAATTATTGCGTTTTTTAATAAAGGAATCATGAAAATAGCAAAAAAGCCAAAAGCTGAAACAAGAGCTAAGACAAGAATTCCGGCGGAAAGACTTGGAGAAATATTCAATTTTAAGGATAAAGTTTTTGTTGGAGCGTGAAGAGCATACGCTAATATGAGAGCTATGCCAAACGGAATTAACCATTGTCCCATACAATAAACAATAAAAAGAAAAACTATTATAGAAAGAGCTACGGTAATTTTTTTCGCTATTCTCTGAGAAGAGGATAAGTATGACACTAAAAATCCTTTAGAGGGGTTAAACGCTTCAATCAACAATATACCATTGGGGCGTTTTTTAATCTATACTCTTAAGTGATTTATGCATTTTAATAGCTTTAATGCGAAATAATAGCGTTGGATTAGCAAAAAGACTTTTAAACGAGCATGTAAAAAAATATTATAAATATCTTCTTATCGCTTTAATTTGTATGGGAGTGACCGCCGTGGCAACCGCTGCGTTTCCTTATTTTTTAAAGCCCGCTTTCGATTATATATTTGAAACTAACGACAAATCTAATTTAGTTTTCTTTTGCGGATGTATTTTCGTTTCCTTTCTTATAAAAGGCTTTTCTTCTTATTTCGAGTCTATGATAATGCAATGCGTAGGCCAAAGAATAGTATTCGATATTCAAGAAAGGCTGTTTTCTCATCTAATGTTTTTGGATCTAAAATTTTTCAATAATTGCCACAGCGGGGACTTATTGTCAAGATTTTCCAATGATGCAACTCTGATGAGGAACGCGGTTTCTACGGCTATAGTTGGAATAGGAAGGGATATTTTGACTTTTATATCTCTTGCCGGGGTTATGTTTTATAGGGACGCTATTCTCGCCGCTTTTGCTTTCGTTGTTTTTCCAACGTTAATCGCCCCGATAGTTCTTCTTGGCAAAAAAATGAAGAACGTTACGCAAAAAACTCAAGATAATTTAGGTCTTTTTTCTAGAAGTTTGGCTCAAATATTTCAAGGAATAAAGATAGTAAAAGCCTATAACTCAGAGAATAAAGAAATTTTTAGAATAAAACGACAAATAGAAAAACTTTATAGATTAGTCGTTAGCTCGACAAAAATTCGCTCTATTCTGCATCCTATTGCGGAATGCGTTGCGGGAATCGCTATTATTTTTGTCCTAATTTATGGAGGATTTCAGGTCATAGGAGATAAAAAAACTGCTGGAGACTTAATTTCTTTCTTGGGAGCTCTTGTCTTCGCATACGAGCCTTTAAGGCGATTAACTCAACTTAACGCTAATATGCAAGAAGGGTTGGCCGCCACTAGAAGAATTTTTGATATCCTAGATTCCAAGCCGACAATACAAAATCCAGAAATCCCTATAATTTTAGAAAAACCGATAGAATCTATAGAGTTCAAAAATGTATGTTTTTCATATTTTGAAGATGAAAAAATTCTCAATAAAGTTTCTTTTAAAGTGGCAAAAGGTCAAACTATCGCTTTCGTCGGAAAAAGCGGAGCTGGAAAAAGCACTATAATAAACCTAATCCCTAGATTATACGACATAGATTCAGGAGAAATATTATTAGACGGAATTAATATTAAACAAATAGACATAAATAGTTTACGTTCTCAAGTCTCTATTGTTACGCAAGAGAATATTTTATTTGACGCCTCGTTTTACGAAAATATTGCTTATGGAAAAGAGGGAGCGACATATGAAGAAGTTATTGCCGCTTCAAAATTATCGTTGTCCGACGAGTTTATATCTAATACAAAAGAAGGGTATAATACCATAGTTGGAGAAAACGGCGTTAGGATATCGGGCGGACAAAGGCAAAGAATAGCGATAGCAAGAGCCATGCTAAAAAATTCTTCTATTATCTTGCTTGACGAAGCCACGTCTTCTCTTGACGCTAACTCTGAAAAGTCGGTTCAAAAAGCCTTGGAAGAATTGACAAAAAATAGAACTTCCATAATCGTTTCCCACAGG
>JAITTR010000095.1 GCA_031286725.1 Holosporales bacterium
GTTCCGGAATACGAATCGACAGTTTCTCAGAATTTGCTAAACGATGGAGCGATATTTCTTGGAAAAACCAATATGGACGAATTTGCTATGGGCTCCGCCAATATAACGAGTTATTTCGGAAATTGCTATTTGCCGTATAGGAAAAAATCAAATCCGGGTATGGCATTGGTTCCAGGAGGCTCTTCCGGAGGATCCGCAGCCGCCGTTTCAGCCGATTTATGCATAGCCGCGACAGGTTCCGATACGGGGGGGTCTATCAGGCAGCCCGCAGGATTTGCAGGCCTTGTCGGCATAAAGCCGACATATGGCTTATGCTCGAGATGGGGGATGGTAGCGTTTGCTTCTTCTTTAGACCAAGCCGGGCCTTTAACAAAAACGGTTGAAGATGCCGCTATAATGTTAAAATCAATGGCAAACTACGACGAAAAAGACTCTACCTCAGAAATCACTGCAATCCCTGATTATTTAAGCTTTGTCGGCCAATCGATCAAAAGAATGAAAATTGGAATCGCGAAAGAATATTTAGAAGGCTTAAATCCGGAAGGTCTAGGCTTTTTGGAAAAAGCGAAAAGTTGGCTACAAGACGCGGGATGCGAAATAGTCGATATTAATCTCAAAGCTACTCCATACGCATTGCCGGCCTATTATATTATAGCCCCCGCCGAAGCTTCCTCAAACTTAGCGAGATACGACGGCGTTAGATATGGCTATAGAGCTAAAGAATATTCCAACATAGACGAACTTTATATAAACTCAAGATCGGAAGGCTTCGGAGAAGAAGTAAAAAGAAGAATATTAATGGGAACATATGTTCTATCGGCCGGATATTATGACGCGTATTATAATAAAGCTTTAAAGATTCGACAGATGATAAAAAACGATTTTAGAGATAACGCGTTCTCAAAAGTAGATTTAATTTTGACCTTAACGACTCCAAACGCGGCGTTTGGAGCGGAAGAATCTCAATCAATGTCTCCTATCGAAATGTATCTAAACGATATATTTACCGTAACTGCGAATATCGCAGGCCTCCCCGCAATGTCTATTCCCGCAGGATTTTCTAGCGACGGACTGCCCATGGGCGTCCAATTAATCGGAGACAAATTTAAGGAGAGCGATATTTTCAAAGTCTCTTCAGCCATTGAAAAATCCGCTGGGTTCGAGGACTTGAAAAAGAATATCGCCTCAAGTTATTAAAGAGAGTCTTTAATTAAGGAAAAGCTTGACGTTGGGAATAGGAGGCGACTCGCCAGCTTCGCTGGCCACCCACCCGCCCCGAGCCGCCTCCCATTATTTTTTAAAAAGCCTGGAAACGAGGAGGCAGGCTCTGATCTCTATTAGGATTATTTTAAATTTCTAATAGCAGCTATTAATGCATCGTAACTTTCCTTTTCGTTTTTTACGTCGAAGGAGTCGCTATGAGCATGATTGGCAAATCTCTCCATATATGTCAACGCTTCGGAATGTTTATCGTTAATATGTTTTAATCCGTATGCGAAATTTGCGAAATCAGAAGGTTCTCTGTCAGCTTCCTCTTTCATAAATGCTTCGACAGCTTCCGCATCTTCGTTTTCCGCCCATTTTTCAAGAGCGTCTTTAGTTTGTTCAGTCTGTTTTTGCCGCAACTTATCTAATAAGATCGTTGGGTCAATATTATCTTCTCCAGCCGTCTCAAGAACTAAATACCTTCGCGTTATCTCGTTCAAAGCTTTTCTAGGAGAAATGTTGGCTATGGATGTAGGAGATTTAGCTATAAGCTTGATAATATCAAATGGCAACTCTTTGATATTTGGGACTTGTTTATCGACTTCAACTTCTTTTCCTACTCTAAAGTCAAGGATAATTTGAGCGTCTTTTGGGGAAATATTAGAGGCTTTGTCTTTAGAAGAAGCTATTAATCTTAATATTTCCGAATGAAGGTTGTTAGCGTTATAAATTTTTTTATGTTCTATATTGGAGTTTTCTCGCATATGTTTTGTCGTTATGATTCCTATACCAATTAATCCTAAGACTAAGATTGGCGTGATTATTCCCTTTTTGGTCATATACGACTCGAATCAAGACTACCTTGTATCAAGGTTATATTATAAAGGTTAAAAAATAGTAAATAACTTCGGCTTTATATAAAAACGGGGGCATTATATCCCCCATTTATTGGTTTTCATGAATACAAAGCAATAGGTTCTAATACTGCAGAACCAATTTACTGTGGTTATTAGCTCCGGCAGTTCCGACTATTGGGGCGAAAGGATTAAGGATTCTAGCGATCAATAAAGGCATCCGAAGACTTCCTCTCTCGCTAGGGATTATGGTTGTTTCATTCCAGAGATTTTTATGTTCCCAAGCGAGCCAGGAATCTGAGTTATTAAAGTAAGCTGAGTTCATTCCCATAGAAGCATACAGCGTATCATAAGCTGTCATCTTTTGTTCAAACGCCTCTTGCTCTCTTACTGAAGGATCGTAGCCAATCAACAAATGCAGCGGAGTTAAGGTATCTCCACTAATTCGTGTGGGTTCAGAGCCAGGGATTGTATTGCCCCACTGATCCACACGCCATTCTATATGGTCTCTAATATATTGAGGAGCAACGCAAGGAATAGGGTTAGTGGCAAGAGAATTATCTTGTGGGATGATTGCTATTCTTCTTCTTTGTATGAATCGATTATGCTGCATTTGCTCATTCATGTTTGCCAAAAAAACACGGTACGAAACAAATGCTCGACTCCTTGAAGATAAGTCGTTCGTAGGCATCAAGTTCACGGCTTCTTGAGAACTATAAAACGTATCAATTGTTTGCTCTGAAGATATGAGGTTTCCACTTAGAGCAAATTTTTTATATGGAACATAATGAGTCTGAGACCTATCATAATACTGATGTTGAGAAATCCACTGTTGCCCAAGAGAAGTGGTATTCCATCCTCTCAATTCAGCTAAACTTAACATCCCTCCGGCAGCTATAAAGTCTTGATTCCCTTGCTCTTGCCTAATTAAATCTAGACGAGAGTTAAAAGAACATACGTTTCCGTTTCCATAGATATCTCCGCCGTTACAATCTCTCAATTTTAAATTTACCCCACTATATCCTGGGTACCTTAATGCAGGATCCGCGGGTCTGCCGACCAAACGTTCGGCTTTATCATAAATCTTCTCAAAATAGCTTTTAGCAGTTTGCTCTAATCTGGAGTTTCCTATGAATTGGAAATTCTGGCTTAAATAATCTTTAGTAGCTTCAACATAAGAATCTCTTGCGGTTTGTAGTCGCGCTTGGCGAGCTTGAGCTACTGTAGGATTAGCGCCAAGGCTCAATTCAATCGCTGGGGTAATGTCATTGAATTTATTCCAAGCAGCCTCATAAATATTTTTGTTGTGAATAGGATTGGCAATTACTCTTCCTAATTCTATAAATTCATGAACATTATTAGCGTTATATCTTGGAGTGAAAGGTTGAACGAGGAATCTTGAATCATCGACTCTAGCCGCTTGCGCTTGCGTTATAATTATATTATCAACTCTTGGGGTTCTTGCTCTTACGAACGGCTCTATAGCCCTTGGATTTCTAGCCACAGCGGCAGTTGTTGAGTTACTTGCCAGTGCGGCTTTACAAAATTCTGTGGTCCTCTTTTGTCTAGCTACATGATCAAGAGCGATAGAGGCTTGAAGAGAGATCATGTCCATGAAATTATTCATCTTGTTTATTTGAGCTTGGCCGTCTCTTGGATCGATTGGGGACAATCCATGGCTTCCGCCAATAGTTTCCAACAACTCTTTTCCTAAAGCTTCTTTAGCTCCCCAATTCATTTTGTATTCGGCAACGTCTAAATCATATTTTAACGCTAGCATCCAATCGTAAGCGCTTCCTCGAAAGCTATTAAAATTCATAGACTTAGTCCTAGCGTCGAAACAAGACGAGAAACATCTATAATTCAACCCTTGCCCTCCAGCGAAAATAAGACGGGGTTTCTCATCCTCAGGAGATCTGAAGGAATTGAACGCATTTGCCCTAGGATCATAAGCTGTAAACGCATCGTTTATAGATAAAAACAATATTGCTAAAGTACAAAGCATATTTTTCATAAAATTTTGAAATAAAAAGAAAACCTCACAACACTATTATATCACAGAAGTTTATAAAAGAAAAGATGTTTTTGCTTTTATTTTTAAAGCCCGTATTATCAACCCCTTTTTATTAACCAAAATTTTAATTAATTAAGCGCGATTATAACTTGTTTATTTTTTAACGCTCTTATTAGAAACGGGGGGTTATTAAAAATCTTTATTTGTCAATCTCAGGACGATACAATATTTTTGGTTGTCTTAGATGACGAGAAGTTATGTTATATTTATTATCCGATATTAGATCCGAGTTTTTAAAGTATTTTACGAAACGCGGACACGTCGAAGTCAAGTCTAGCTCGCTTGTTCCTGACAACGACCCGACGCTAATGTTTACGAATTCGGGGATGGTTCAGTTTAAAGACGTTTTTACGGGGAAAAAGTCTCTTCCTTTTAAAAGAGCGACAACGGCTCAAAAAAGCCTTAGAGCCGGAGGCAAACATAACGATTTAGAAAACGTCGGGTACACGGCGAGGCATCATACGTTTTTTGAGATGCTTGGGAATTTTTCTTTCGGCGATTATTTTAAAGAACAGGCGATAAATTTCGCGTGGGAAGTCGTTACGAAAGTTTTAGGGCTTTCTAAGGAGAAATTATTAATAACGGTTCACTCGAGCGACGAAGAGGCTGCCGATTTTTGGAAAGAGATCTCGGGGCTTGAAGACTCGAAGATAATAAGAATTCCGACGAATGATAATTTTTGGTCTATGGGAGATACGGGGCCTTGCGGACCGTGTAGCGAGATTTTCTACGATCATGGAGATAAGATCCCAGGCGGTCCTCCAGGCTCGAAAGACGCGGATGGGGATAGGTTTGTTGAAATTTGGAATTTAGTTTTCATGCAATTTGAAACTCAAGTCGACGGCTCAAGATCCGATTTGCCAAAGCCTTCTATAGACACGGGAATAGGCTTGGAAAGAATCGCCGCAGTTTTGCAAGGAGTACACAATAATTACGATATAGATTTGTTTAAACATATTATATCCGCGATAAACCATACCCTAAATGTGGACGACGTAAAATATACGCCGCATTATAATGTCATCGCCGATCATATTAGGGCTATTTCGTTTATGATAACGGACGGAATAGTTCCGTCAAACGAAGGCAGAGGATACGTTTTAAGAAGAATAATCAGAAGAGCGTTAAGGCACGGCTATATGACGGGGATGAAAGAGCCGTTTTTGTATAAATTGACCGACTCGGTAAAAGACGTCATGGGAGAACATTATTCGGAACTCGTTAGTTGCGAAAACGCTATAAAACAAATCTTGAAAAGCGAAGAAGAAAACTTCATGAAGACTATCGATAACGGCATGAATATCCTTCAGTCTGAGCTGAATAAATTGGGCTCCGCTTCCGTTTTTCCCGCAGATATTGCATATAAATTATACGACACTTTCGGTTTTCCTTTCGATTTGACTCAAGACATATTAAGAAGCGAAAACAAAAAAATAGACGAGGAAGCTTTTAATAAAATTGTTTTGGGGCAAAAAGAAATATCCAAAAAAGCTTGGGCAGGAACTGGGGATAGCTTCACGGATAAAGTTTGGTACGGTATAAAAGATAAAATAAAGGACGTAGAGTTCCTTAGAAATACTTTTTCTCTTAACTCCGAAATTTTGTATATAATAAAAAATTCCGAGATTGTCAATGTGGCATTAAATAATGAAGAAGTATTTATTGTTACAAAGCAAACTCCGTTTTATGCGGAATCTGGAGGACAGGTCGGAGATAAAGGATATATAAAGTTAAGATCTGGAATAGCGAAAGTTTTGGATACTAAATCGATAGAAGGAATCATAGCCCACAGGTGTATAATAGAAGAGGGGACAATAAGGCCTGGGGAAAAGACAACTCTTGAGATAGACAGCGTAAAAAGAAGAGCGTGTTCGAAAAATCACACCGCGACTCACATATTGCAAAAAGCGTTAAAAACGATTCTAGGCGAGCATGTCGCTCAAAAAGGCTCGCTTGTTAGCGACGAAAGACTTAGGTTTGATTTTGTTCATAACGGAACAATCGATTCCCAACAAATCGACAAAATCGAAAAAATAGTCTTGGAAACTATAGATAACTCATTGCCTGTCTCGACCGAAATTATGAGCATTGAAGAAGCGAAAAAGTCCGGAGCGTTGGCTTTGTTTGGAGAAAGATATCCAGATGTGGCCCGCGTGGTTACAATTGGCGATGATTTCTCAAAGGAACTTTGTGGCGGGGAACACGTTTCTAATACTAGCCAAATAGGTTGTTTTAAGCTTTTATCTATTTCTTCTATCGGATCTGGCATAAAAAGAATAGAAGCGATAACAGGAAGAGCTTTAAGGGAATATTTTGAAAATGAAATTAGTAATAAAAACGAAAAGATTGAAATCCAGGCTTCCGTTATCAAAAATCTTGAAAAACAAATTTCCGATATAAAAACTAATTCCATCTCAAATGAAATTTCTATGATCGAGGAGCTCGTCGCATCGGTAAAATTAAAATATTTGAAAGTAACGGCTCTAGAGCAAAAAATTATTCTTGGCATAGTGGACAAAGAAAAACAAGATAAAGAAAACAAATGCGTAGTTATCGGAAATAAAAATTCTGAGAACGATAGGCTTTTTATGTGCGTTTACGTTGGAGAAAGTCTGATTTCAAAATTGACGGCTAAAGATATTCTGCGAGACCTAAAGGATTCTTTAAACTTAGATATAAAATTTGGCGGTCGAGACGATTTAGCTCAAGTCGGAGGATTAGTCGCTTCGGATTTTGAGAAATATATTGAACATATTAGAGAATATATAAAGAAGGAAAGCTAATGGCTTTAGAAAAACCCAAATGGCTCAAGGCAAGGTCGACTTGTTGTCCTGGATATTACGAAACGCTAAAAATAGTAAAGTCTCGAGGAATTCATACGGTCTGCGAAGAAGATTGTTGTCCGAATATAGGCGAATGTTGGAGAAATAAAACCGCGACTTTTTTAATAATGGGCAATATTTGCACAAGGAAATGCGGTTTTTGTAACATAAAAACAGGTTGTCCGTCTTCGTTGGACTTAGACGAACCGCGAAAAGTTGCCGATTCCATTTTTGAATTAGGCTTGAAATACGCGGTGATAACTTCCGTTACAAGAGACGATTTAGAGGATAATGGAGCTCAGCATTTCGCTAGCGTCATAACTGCCATAAAAAACAAAAATCCCGGGATAAAAGTTGAGATACTAACCCCAGATTTTCAAGGGAATCAAGACGCTATAAAAATAATATGCAAATCAAAACCCGAAGTTTTCGGCCATAATATAGAAATAATAAGACGATTGCACGAAATTGTTAAAAGGAAACCCGGAGATTATGACGTGTCGCTGAATTTTCTAAAGGACATAAAAAAATTATATCCGAATATGATAACGAAAACGGGAATGTTGGTTGGCGTTGGAGAATCAAAGGAGGAGGTTTTGGAGATTATAGACGATATAAAAAACGCGGATGTCAATATAATGACCATAGGACAATATATGGCTCCGTCTACTGCTCACTATCCAATAGCAAGATACGTATCCCTGGAGGAATTTGCGGAGTATAAAGAATACGGAGAAAGAAGAGGGATAAAAATTATTTCCGCCCCGCTTGTCAGATCGTCATACGACGCTGCCAAAATATTTGACGCTTTATGCTCTGGAAACATTTAGCGTATATTCCGTTTATTATTTTCGGATTTATAATATCCCTACAAGATTGGAAACATAAAAGCGTCAATATTGTTCCTCTATTGTTATTTTTAATTTCATGCATATTCGCGTATTGCTTTTTCAAAAATCTTTGTTTTATCCCGCTTTTTATTTTTGTGGTAATTGGGATACTCTTATTTTTAATTAGGAATGCCATAGCATTTGGAGCGGCGGATTATATTACAGTGTTTTCAATATCATTTTTATTAAACCGAGAGTACTGGCTAGAATTTATAATTTATTGCGGAGTTATAGGGTGTATAACCTCAGTTATAAAAAAAGAAGAACAATTTTCATTTATTTCCGCGATTTTGCTCTCTTCAGCTATTTGTCTTTTTTTAGGATAGCGTAAAAGCGACCAGAATTCTGGCCGCTATTTAAATAGACCTTACTTAGATTCTTCGGAATTCTTTTCTTTGGAAATTTCCTCTTCAGCGTTCTTTTCTTTGTTTGCGTCGTCAGTTGGAGCAACCTTCTCTTCTTCGGGAACGGCTACTGTGGCTTCGTCCGCCTTTTTCTCATCAGGCGCTTTATCGTCTGCATTCGCAAAAGACATTACGGTTAATAATAAGGCTATCAGGCTTATCTTCTTCATCATAAAAACTCTCCTTTTAAAATTAATAACGGAGTCTCTCCGTATACCTTGTTGAATATTATACGCCTAAAATTATAAATTGGAGATAAAATTTTACTATAGTAAAAAATTCCTTTGGCATTAACTACACTTAGTTTCGAAAAAGCTTAGAGTCCTAACGGTATTTAATAATGAACGTCGGTATAGAAGTAACTAAAAATGCCCATTGCTCGACGATATTGCAAATGCTTTTGGCGAGTTTCAATTGAAAACTTTGCTCCCATACTATATATTTTGTGGCTCTCGCCTTGAAAACCATATAAATTACTAGGATATGAAAAAGATGGGCTAGGCAAAGTCGCAGTATATTTGGAAATTAATTTTTATAAAAGAAAATGATAAAAGGATTTCTGCTTGTCGTATTTTCAATGCGAACTAGCTATTTTTAAAATTTCTTCTTTATCGTTATGTTTTAGAGTTTTATTGGAATAAATCTGAATAGACTCGCAACCTTTTCCAGTTATTGTCAAAAAATCTCCATCACTCAGCATATTCATTCCGCATTTTATTGCCTCTTTCCTATCGTCTATTTCAATAGCTTTAGGACAAAAGTTAATGATTTCTTTTCTGATTGATTTCGGATCTTCTGATCTTGGGTTGTCGTCCGTCACTATAACGATATCTGCAATATCTTGAGCTATTTGTCCCATTTCGGATCTTTTTGTTTTATCCCTGTCCCCTCCGCATCCGAAGATACAGATCAGCTTATTTGGGCAAGTTCTTTTAAAGCATTCCAACGCGTTCTTAAAACCTTCTGAGGTATGGGCATAATCGACGTATACCTCCCCATTATTATAGCTAATTATATGTTCCATTCTCCCGTCTAGCGGTTTTAATTTAGGGAGAATCTCAATTATCTCTTCAGGTTTTGCTCCGCAAGAGCAAGCTAGTCCTGTCGCGCACAGAACGTTTAACGCTTGAAACCTCCCGAATAAGTTTAATGTTACATTTTTAAAAATTCTTCCAAATATATCGCAATCGAAAACTATTTTATTTTCGTATTCTCTGATGTTATAGGCTTTTATGTCGTTTTTTTCATCAAGTCCAAAAGTTATAACATTTTTATGAATAGCTTTAACAGAAGCGCATATTAATTTAGAATCTCCCAAAATAACCGCCGGATTTTCTTTCGGCAAAACCTCGAGAAAAAGACTTGCCTTCGCCTTCAAATATTCCTCTTTCGTCTTGTGATAATCCAAATGATCCGTAGAGATATTAGTAAAAGCCGCGGCGGCTAAATCGACGCTATGAAGTCTTTTTTGCTCTATAGCGTGGCTAGAAGCTTCGAAAACGGCATTGTTCACGTTATTTTCATATAAATATTCCAAAATTTTATGAAGAATAAAAGGATCGGGGGTTGTTAAATCAGATTTAATTCCAGCGTTTTCTATTTTTCTGCCGCCGATAAATAAACCTAACGGGCCAAAGCTAGCGGATATTTCCCCGCATAAATTCCAAATTTGATTTAAAAAATGAACGCAGGAACTCTTTCCATTAGTTCCCGTTACGCAAACGCAACAATTCGGCTGTGCGTTATGTTTAAATTTCGCTAGTTTACTTGCGATTAGCCTCGCGTCTTTTATAAAAACTATTTTTTTCGCGTCAACGTCGTATAATAGTTCCTTGTTTTTTTCTTCGACAAAAATCAACCCCGCTTTTCTATCTATCGCTTCTTTTATATTATCTTTTAAATTTTTACAGGAAATAGCTATAAAAATATCCCCTTCTTCTACGGTTTTAGAATTTGTTTGTATATTCTTCATTCTAACGTTGCGTCTAAATGTTCGCTTTAGCGTATCATACTTGCGCTTGAAAGCCTTGGAATTAATTCTATACTAACCCGTCCCGTATGGTAGCCTTTTTAATAAGTCTCGCGTATAATTTAAACCCGTCGGAAACTAATTCTCAGCTCTGCATGATTTTGTCGAAATCTCCAACTAAAAATTTCAGTCGTAGACGCTGCAGAAACAATATTGAAGCTTCTCAAAACTCTATGCTTTAAAGAACAGCGGACGGTATAAATAGCGGAGATGGCGACGCCTTTACGTTTCCTGCGGCTCTCAACTAATTTTTAAATAGCCTTATCCGAAACTTAGTTATTTAGATCGTTTTTAAAAACTAATTCTCATAAAAAGGGCCATTTTCCGCTTTAAACTTATACGCTTCTCTTCTACTGTCAGAATATTGGGGAGGGGGAAACTTCTTGAAAAGTTTATAATCTCCGTTTATCATAAATAATATCTGAAAATAGGGCGGAGTAGCTCAGTTGGTTAGAGCAGCGGAATCATAATCCGCGTGTCGGGGGTTCGAATCCCTCCTCCGCTACCAAATTGATTTTAATTTTATTCGGAGAGTTATGAAGATTGGAACCAATGAAATAAGGGTAGGAAATGTTATTGAACATATGTCAAAGCTTTGGATCGTATTAAAAACGCAACATGTTCAGCCTGGAAAAGGAGGGGCTTTTATGCAAGTAGAGATGAAAGGCCTTAAGGATGGCTCAAAATTAAACGAAAGATTTCGTTCTGCTGACGTTGTGGAAAAAGTGTTTTTAGAAGAAGTCGCATACCAATTTTTATATAGCGACGGGAATTTATTGCATTTTATGGATCAAAATACGTTTGAACAGATTCAATTGTCGTCCGATTTAATCGGCGAAAGCGGCCAGTTTCTTTTTGAAGGAATGGAAGTCAACATATGCTTATACGAAGGAGACCCAATAAGCGTTTCTTTGCCAAGTACGGTCGTTTTGGAAATAGTCGAAGCTGAGCCCGTAGTTAAAGGGCAAACGGCAACTTCTTCTTATAAGCCCGCTATTTTATCTAATGGCGTGAAAATAATGGTACCGCAACATATTGAATCGGGCGCTAAAGTCGTCGTAAATACGGCTGACGCTTCGTATGTGGAAAGAGCAAAATAAAGTATGTATAAGTCCGCAGATCTGCGAGTTATGATAAAAGCGGCCGAAGAAGCGTCTATGGCTATTATTCGCGATTTTGGAGAATTGGAAAAGTTACAAGTCTCACGGAAAGGCATAAAAAGCTTCGTAACAAGCGCAGACAAATTTGCCGAGAGAAAAATCTCTGAGTTATTATCAAAAGCTAGGCCGGATTTCTCGTTTATGCGCGAAGAATCCGGGACTATAACGAATTCCTTAAAAGAAACGTGGATTATAGATCCTATAGACGGAACGAACAACTTTATGAGAGGAATTCCATATTTTGCCATTAATATCGCTTTATCGAATAATGACGAAATAGTGTCTTGCGTTACATTCGATCCGCTTAGATGCGATTGTTTTTGTTCTGATAAAGGAAGCGGAGCATTCTTAGGTAATAGAAATAGATTAAGAGTTTCTGGCAGGGAAAGTCTCCATGAATCGTTTATAGCAATTAATTTGCCCATAGAGGACATTAGAAATTTCTCGAGTGAAATAGCCATTTTTAGAAAAACAGGATCCGTCGCTTTGGATTTAGCTTACCTAGCCGCCGGCAAATACGATGCCGTTATTGCCAAAAACGTCGGCTTTTGGGACGTTGCGAGCGGGATATTGCTCATCAAAGAAGCGGGAGGATTTTTGAATTGTTTTAAACAGCCTGATGATCAATATTCAATATTTGCCGCCTCTTCTTCCAAGTTATTGACACAAATAGAGAAGTTTTCTTAAAGTATATTTTACCAAAAAGGTCGTTTGTCCTTATAGCGCGGGAAAGGCTCGCCAATCCTCGAACTGCTTCTATTTTTTTTGTAAAATTAATATTGTTTTTTCAAATTATTTTTACTTTTGCAAACTTTTTTTTCCCAACGGAAAGGACAGAGTTTTGAGCCAAGCGCGTTTTATAATCCTCTACGACGACTCCGTCTATTTTTACTCCTTTTCCGTTTATTAGATTCCTAGCCGCAGTTTTGCTTTCTGCAAGCTTAGAAATAACAAGAGCCGAGTCAATTGTCGTTCCAAGAGGTATTGCAAATATTTCTAAGCTATCGACGTCTATAAAGGTTTTTCCGAAAAGCCCTATCGAAGTAGACTTTATCGAGCGTAAATCCGTATCGGGATGTACGAATTTTGTTATAGAGTCGGCTAGTATACATTTAGCTTCGTTTATTTTTTCGCTTCTGACAAAAGAGTCGATTTCGTCTATATCTAAATCGGAAAATAATTTTAAGAGCTTGGAAACGTCGCTATCTGAGACGTTTCTCCAATATTGCCAGAAATTAAACGGCGTGGTTAAGTTTTCATCAAGCCAAATCGCTCCGTTTTCGGTTTTCCCCATTTTCTTTCCGTCTGAAGTTGTAAGAAGCGGCATAGACATGCCAAAAGCTTGTTTCCCGGTTTTTCTTCTTATTAAATCAACTCCAAATATCATGTTTGACCATTGATCGGCACCTCCTATTTGAAGCTTGCAATTATGGGTTTCAAAGAGGTGTAAAAAGTCATACGATTGAAGCAACATGTAGTTAAACTCCAAAAAGCTCAAATGTTGTTTGCGTTCCAATCTTAAACTGACGCTGTCCATAGCCAACATTTTGTTTACAGAGAACATAGGACCGAAATCTCTAAGAAACTCTAAATAATTTATTTTCGAAAGCCATTCGTCATTGTTTAATAGTTTAGCGGATGATTTTGAATCGTCAAAGCTTATAAGCCTAGACAACTTTCTCATTATGGAATCCGTATTGTTTTGTATGATATTTTTATCCAACATTACTCTTTGTTTGTCTTTCCAAGTCGGGTCTCCAATTTTGCTAGTCGCTCCGCCAATAATTACTATCGGCTTCAATCCCGCTTTTTGTAACTTGTTTACAAGCTTTATCCATAGAAGATGTCCAACGTGCAAGCTTTGAGCGGTTGGATCAAAGCCTACGTAAAATACTATTTCCTTGTTTGAATTGAACAAATCGTCGAGCCCTTTGTCGTCCGTAAATTGATATAAAAACCCTCTGTCGTTAAGATCTTTTAAAATAGAATTTGAGAAATTAAATCCCATAAATTAACCAAGGCAAGTTGTCAATAGCTAATTTTAACAAGAATATTATACCGATTAAAGAACCAATAATTTCTTTCTGAGTTTATGGTTCCCCAGCAGGCCTGAGGAGATATATAACCCTTTTTTCAGTTATTTTTTGAATTTAAAATTATTTTTAGAGAAATAAAGTCCTTAAATGCTGTCGCTTTTTGACCGGGAGAGCGGAGCAAATAAGCGGGATGAAACGTAGCGATTGTATCAATTCCGTTATAAACGTTTTTTCTGCCTCTAAGTCTTGAGATCGATTCGTTAGTATTTAATATAGACTTTACGGCAACGCTCCCTAAAAGAAGCAATACTTTTGGATTTGCTAGCTCTATATGCTTTTCGACATATGGCATACATAAAGCTATTTCGTCTGCGGAGGGGGTTCTATTTCCTGGCGGCCTCCAAAAAACAATATTAGATATATAAACTTCAGATCTTTTTATGCCAATAGCTCTTAGCATATTATTCAAGAGTTTCCCGCTTTGGCCGACAAACGGTTTTCCTTGCTCGTCTTCTTCTTGGCCAGGAGCTTCTCCTATAATCATTATATCAGAATTGAAATCTCCGTCTGAAAACACAGTATTTTTAGCGGTTCTTTTTAAATTGCAGTCTATATTAAGAAGCGCGGTTTTTATGTCTTCGATGGAGCTCAATTTCTTTTCAAGTCGTTGCGGCATTGCAAAATATTGCGTTTTCTTTTCGGGTTCTATAGGATTTATATTGAAAAAAAAGTAATCTATTCCAAATGTCTTATGCCATTTGGCAATATATTGAGTCGTATTATCCATGCCGGAAATTATATCAAACGCGATAGCCAAAGTAAACTTAACATTAAGAATTTACGGAAGATCTAGTAATGGATATCACAATATGCAAAGTATTTTTGCGTTTTTGCCGGGTATATGCGACGTCTTGTATTTTTATACGGATAAAGAGTTTTCTAAAACTTCCGCCAATATTGCTAACGTTTCCGATGGAAAAAACTCTATCAAAAAGGCCGCTGGCATTTTAAGAAATAACTTTAATTTTCCAGTTCCTCATGTTGTTCTTAAAAAAAGAATTCCGATAGAATCAGGCCTTGGAGGCGGATCAAGCGATGCAGCTTGCTTTGTAAACTCGGTTTTCGACATTTGGAGTTTTTCCGCTGAAGAAAAGTTCAAACATATCAACCTATTTAAGTCGTTAGGAGCCGACGCTTATGTTTTTTTGTATAAATATTTTTCGAACAAAAAGCTTATATATATAGATGGCAACGGAATCGACGGAGTTATAGAAAGCGTAAATATTCCGGAGGTAGAGAATGCTTATATTATTGTGGTAAATAATGGCTCTAGATTATCGACAAAAGAAGTTTTTGATAATTATGAGAAAAAGATAAACAAAGGAGATATCGGTTTTAATAATTCGTTACTTCAGTCGGCTCTGGAGTTAGAACCCTCGATTAGACAATTGCTTGAAGATATTGAGAAAACAAATCCAATACGCTTTGGGTTGTCAGGATCCGGAACGACATGCTTCGGGTTATTTTTGTCAAAAAAGAGCTGTCTTACCGCTAAAAACGTTTTGTCTAAAAAATACGATTTTGCGCGAATAAGCAAAATCGATTCTTAAATTCTAAACGGCGGCCCTGCCAGCTTTTCGCTGGCTGGCAAGCCCTTCGGGCATGCCTGGCGGCTCTCTCGAGCCGCCGGGGCCGCCGCGTTTAGATATCTTTACTTTTCATGGGTAGAAAAATATTCCGCGTAATCGCGAAGTTAGGCAAAGCTAAAAATTCTTATTTTGGCCAGCAAAAAACAAAGTAAATCCAAGGGCTTGTTGTGCATTTATTAAAATAATGACAATTTTTCTCTTGCAATATTTAAAAATACTTGAGAAACTAAATATAGAGAGGTTTTTATTTTGCGAGGTCTATATGAATTTTATTAGAATACTTACACTTGCTTTTTCTGTGAATTATTGTATCGCGGCGGAAGAATCAGCCATAATTCCCGGAGATGGCGAAGATATTGAACAAATTTTTGAATTAATAGAAGGTTATACTCCTTCATATTTAAAATATGAAGGAGTTGGATATTTTATGAACGATGAAGGACTATACTATACTATCCCTAAAGAAGTAATAACTTCAAAATCATTTGAAAGATATAAGCTTATAAATGGAAAAACAGCTTTAGGAATGCTATTGGAATTGTCCGAAAATCAATGGATAGCCTTGAATAAAAGAGAGCTGAAAAATGCGGCGATTTTGGCTGAAGAAATGAAGCAAATATCACTGGGGAAGTTCGGATTAAGAACAATAAAGATTCCTAGTGAGAAAATACATCGGAATTTAATGGAAATAAAACTTAGAACAATAAGTCAAATCGATATGTTGAACATAAAAAGCGATGCCAATATTCCAATTGAAAGCTTAACGGCTAGAGAAAATTATAGAGAATTTAACGCAATATTTTCGGTCGTTAGCCATTACACCAATACGCCTTTGTTGTCTCAAAGCGTATCAAAAGATATAAGAGGCGAGACTATACCCAAAGAAGAAAGAATAATTTTAGATGGCGTAGAGCAAACGGTAAATCATATAGTGTCTCAGATAAAAGGAGATTATGCCGATAAAGGTTCTTTAATAGATGAAGTCATAGAAATAAAAAAAGCGGCATACAAAAGATATCTAAATTACGTATACGCTATAATGAGAATTGAGGATATTAGGCAATATAGAATGGTCGATAAAGGACAAACAAGCGACGGACATTGGAATACCTGTTTGTTTAACTCTACGCTTTATCTAGATAAATCTTTAGGAAATATAGAGACTACAAAATGCGGGTTTTTGGAAAAAACTAAAGGCTATTTGAATAGTTTAATAGCGAAATTCCGAAGATTTAATCCAAGGGGAAGTTTTATTGAAGAAAGGATAATCGCTAATGTAGAAAAAATGAAGGCGGATCGGGGAGCCGAGGCTTTATATTCATGCGCGGCTTGGTTGGAGGACGACAAAATATGCCCTGGCATAATAGGCGATGGCTCAGTTCTAGAAACGGGATGTCATGGCTTATGCCTAAATTTCGCTATATTTCCTAATCAAAAAGTCAGAGAAGGCGGTAATAGGTTAAGAAATTACTATGGTTGTGGATACTATGGTAGCGAAGATTTTGGAATTGCTGGAGTTAGTTGCAGTACAGGTCATGCGCAAGCGTTGGAAAGGATATAAAAGCCTATCTTTTCCTATAGAAATATAGAAAGGATTTATGCTAAAGAGCACATGGCCAAAGGAAAAGAAGTTTGGGATTATAGCTCTTTGATTCTGGGGGCGGATATGGTATAGAAAATTATACCATATCCGCCCGAAAGATTTGTCAAGGTTCGCTCGCTTTGCTCGCTCTCCACCTTGACAAATCGATTTCTATTCTGCTTTATAAGATAGAAATTATAAAATGTTTCCCACCGAACATTTTTCTCTTCCCAAAGTTTAGATAGTTTTGAGGGATAAAATTTCTTTTCGACATAAACATTTCAATGATAATTTGCAATAATGTTGCCTACTCAAAAGCATGGATTTTTAAGAAAGGGGCGACGATGCTCTAGCAAAGTTGGGTACTTGCTCATATTCTAGAAAAAAAGGTGAGTTAGTTGGGAATTTGATACTGCCTTACGTCATTGCCGTTGCTATTAGATCGATAATATTTTTCCCATTATTTCTTCCTGCAACATATAACTGATCTTTGGCTCTTGTTAAGGCTACGTATAGCAATCTAAAAAGTTCGCTCTCTTCTTCTTTATACTCTTTTTCTATAAAATAATTAGCTTCATCAAACGAGTCGCTTACGTTGGGTTTTATAAAAAATATGGGGAAGGCTTGTTTATTATTTGCAAATATTTTTTCTTCGTAGCTCCACATAAAAAACGCTTTTGATTTGTTCGCTTTTAAATCAAAATCTAATAAAATTACTATCGGGGATTCTAAGCCTTTCGCCCCGTGGATCGTGGAAATTCTTATAGCGGAATTGTCAACGTTTGGATTTGAAATTTCAATTTCATTTTGCCTAAAATAATCTATAAATTCTTTAATATTATTAGATATTTTATTCGAAAAATTTATAACTTCATTCATAAAACAAGATAAAATATAATTGTCGTTTTTGTTCGATTTTACGATTATTTTTAATATTATATGATAAAAAAATTCTACAAGATTATTTTCTTTATGTTTAGCGATACAATCGTATATTGTATTTGTTTTTTCTTCGCCTAAATTTTTAAAGTTTTCAAATATAGAAACGCTTCTATTGCGACAAATATTAAACAATTCCTTGTCGGAAAGAGGATTTTTAAATATATAAGGACTTTTTAAAACGCAAGCTAACGAATATTCGTAGTCTTGCGGATTTATACATACATCTGCAAGGGCAAGCAAATCCATTACTAGTAAATTTTCAGATAATTTTATCCTATCTGGCGGAGCTATTTTTATTTTATGCTCGTTGAGTTTAGAAATTATATTTTCGTATAATTCGTTTCTACTTCTGGATAATATTAAAATATCCGCAGGGCGCGTTATGTCAGATTCGATAAGTTTTTTAATAAAATTAACGATCTCCGTTGTGTCCATAGTCTCAATTATTTGTACTTTTCCCTCGTTTGAAGTTCGCTGAGGAACGTGTTTTTGATATTCTTCATTACTTTGATTAAAAGCAAAATAACTATTTTTCATAAATATTTTATCGACAATATCTAAAATTTTAGGAAGAGATCTGTAACATTTATTTAAATAAACTGTTTGAAATTTCTTGCCAACGGAATTTAGCGTAGTCTTAGCGTAATTATAAAATTCGGATAATAGTCTATGATTTGCGTTTTGGAATCTATATATAGATTGTTTTACGTCTCCAACGATGAATATTGTTTTTTCTTTTTGTTCTGGCGAGAAAATTTCTTCGCAAAACAGAGAAATCAATTTCCACTGAAGCTGGCTTAAATCCTGGGCTTCGTCGATCATTATGCATTTTATTGTTGAACATATTTTGGATAAGGCAAATTCCTTTGCGAAACTTTGCGTTAATAATTCTTTTGTTTTTATTAAAACGTCCGAAAAATCTAACGCATTTTTGCGAGTTTTCAGTTCGTTATATTCTTCAAATATCATTCGAGCTATTTTCAGAAAAGAGCAGGTTCTTTTAATCGTTAATTCTTTTTTAGAATTTATAAAATTCTTCAAAATTATTTTGGATATTTCTATCGTTATCTTTTTTTCTTTATGAGGAAAGTTTTTTCTTATAGTCCCGTTTTTGGTCAAGAATACTTCTTCTAAGTTTTGATCTTTAAAATTTAAATTTAT
>JAITTR010000094.1 GCA_031286725.1 Holosporales bacterium
AAATTAAATGTTACAGACGGACGTTTTCTAGATTTTGTAAAACTTCTTCTTCCTTTATGTCATTCCTTCACATCGCGGGAGTTCTCATTTGGCTCCGATAATTTCGCTAACAGAACCTAGAAACCTCATTTAACGTTTCTTCATTACTGTCGCAAACGGCCACAAGCTTATGACGCGAACTATCGACCACAAAAGGAAGATAATCCTTTTGTGCTTGTCCGCCAGTTCCAACAACCGCAACATTTAGCAAAATTCATTCCCCAAAACTAAAATCACGCAACAATCTTAGGCAAGATTTTAAACCTTTACTCAATACAACTCAAGGTACATTGTTATAATCACATAACTTAATCTATGTTTGTATGCGTTTATGTTACTTTAGACGCTTATTAGAAGTTATTAATTTGATTCTCAAAAAAATGTTCAAATTTCAATGCATTACTATCGCCACACATAGATTTTTTGCAACATGAAGTTTAACTTCCGTTTCTTCTAAGTTTTATATTTTTTTATTTTTATTGTCCAATTCTCATAAATCTTAACGGAAAACGATTTGCTTTTTTAAGTAGGACACAATACCATTCGTCTATTTTCAAAGATAGGTAAAAAAATAACGAACACTCTAAAATCAGAAGCTGAGGAATTTATCGGCCTTAGAGCAGTATTTTGGCCTATTCGTTCGTCGGAATTAAAAAAGTTTCTTCTAATGGCCTTCATGATGATGTGCATATTGTTTAACTACGGTTTGTTGAGAGCCGTTAAAGACGCTCTGATTGTCACTAGCATGGGAGCGGAAGCGATACCCACTCTAAAGTTATGGTTTGTTTTGCCGTCGGCAATGTTATTTATGATAATTTACGTAAAACTCTTAAATACGTTCTCTAAGAACGCTGTCTTTTATATAGTCACATCGTTTTTTTTAATTTATTTTGTATTATTTGCTCTTGTTTTATATCCAAATTACCAATCTCTTACATTGAATTTTTTAAACATTAAAAGCGAGTTCTGGAAACGGCTTCTTTTGCCGATAAGCGGATTGGCGTTCTCTTCATTCTACGTAATGGCTGAATTGTGGGGCAGCGTTATGACGGGACTTATGTTTTGGGGATTTGCTAATGACGTGACTTCCGTAAAAGAGTCCAAGAGATTTTATGCAATGTTTGGGTTTATCGCCAATATCGGATATATGATTTCTGGCGTAACATTAAAGATTATCAGAAACGCGAATATTATCTCTTTGCTTGCTGCGTTCTTTTGCATCGCCATAATCTGCGCCTACTATTGGTTAACTAATTACGCGTTAACAAAATCTTATTTATCTAACCTAGATGAAATCAAAAAAAACAAGAAGCAAAAAGAAAAACTGAACTTAGTCGACAGCTTTAAATACATACTCGCATCCAAGTATCTTGGCTTTATTATGCTATTGGTCGTTTGTTATGGAGTTAGCATAAATTTAGTCGAGGTTATATGGAAAGGACAGATAAAATTGCTCTACCCTTCGAAAGAAGAGTTCAGTGCTTTTATGGGGGAATTGTATATGTGGACGGGAGCCGTCGCGATAGTCGCCATGATAATTGGATCAAACATACTGCGTCGCTGCTCATGGTTTTTCGCCGCTATTATCACTCCATCGGTTATTCTTGTCACCGGACTAATCTTTTTCGGTTTTATTGTGTTTAAAGACGCTCTTTCTCCGATGTCTGATTTTCTTGGAGCAACGACGCTTGGAATTGTTGTTGCCATAGGATTGCTGCAAAACATTTTGAGCAAGGGAATAAAATATTCTTTGTTTGATCCGACAAAGGAAATAAGTTACATACCTTTGAACGAAGAATTAAAGTCCAAAGGAAAAGCGGCTATCGACGTTATCGGAGAAAGAGCTGGAAAATCAGGAGGAGCATTGATTCAGTTTCTTTTATTAAACATAATTTTCGTTGGTTCGTCTCTGGTCGAGTTGGCTCCGATTATCGTTTTTATTTTTTGCTTAGTTCTCTTCGTTTGGATTTATGCAATAAAAGGGTTAAACAAGGAATTTCTAGAATTGTCTTTAGAGGAGAAGTAACCATGCTAAAGAGCGACTTATTATGGGGAAACGCGAAGCCAAACAAAAAACTCAAAAAGCAATGCGTATTTGTTAAGTTCTACCGTTGCAAGTCTCAACAATACTATTGATATCTACGCGAACATTCCTAGAGATAGTCGCCGCTCCAGCAGGTCTTTCAATTGCAAGCTTTCATGCGATCTAGCGCGGTCTGAAACGACTGACGAAACGTTCTCCGCCTTTCGATCCGCCGCCGTTAACGTCGCCGGTTCTTCTTGCTTGTGGGATTTCAAAAACTCCAATCCGATTTTATCCAGAAAATTCAGAGCGATATAATCCCGCAAAAATCTATTTTCCGGCTCTTTCAGAAAGACCCTCCCCTCCTCTTCCGTAAGATCGACTTTCCCGAACCAGGAATTATAAATCGCCGGAGAGAGTTTTTTGATTATTTTTCGCCTGGTTTCCTTGCATTTTTCGGTTTCCTCCACGGACTCGACATGTTGTTCCGCAGATTCAGCGATCTCGGATTCGTCGACCGAAACTTCCGCTTCCTTCGTTCCCAGCCAACCGGATTTCAGCTTGTCGACGTTCGTAAAATTTATCGCCCAGTCCAGGAATAGCTTGAACTTTTCCCCCATGAGATAGGCGCTGGTTTTGAGGAGCTGGAGATACTTTTTCCATTCCCGCAGAGACGAGTTAAACTTCATTTTGAAAGCCGCCACAAGGTATCTGGCCAGCCGCGTTGTGAGAACGATCTTGTTCGACGGAAATTCTTCGCTCCAGATTTTCAACATGTCCTGAACTATCGTCGGTTTCGGACGCTCCGGCGGCGTTTGAACGTCCTCTCGCGTCGCCGCCGCTTCCTCGGTTGGCTTTGGGGAACTTTCCTTCAAATCCTCAAAAACTTCTTTTTCGATTTTTTTCGATTTATTAGATTTATTAATATCTGTATTGTTACTGTTATTATACATGCGCTCAGCCATGTGTTCAGACATGCGCTCGCGACGAACAGTTTTTTGAGTGCATGAGGCGCGCGTTTCGCTACCCGAAAACGCTTTCAATTTTTCAATGTTCACCGAATAAAACAAAGTCCGATTCCGTTTGTTCGTCGACAAATACTCCGAATCTATAATTGCTTTGCTTTTTAAAGAAAAAATCGCTCTTCTGACCGAGCTTTTCGAAACGTCCAACTGTTTCGCCCAATCGTCCAGAGTGTTGTATATCCATACCCTGCCCTCTTTCCGAATTCCATAATTTTTTTTATGCTCCGACCAATAAATCAATCGGTTTAAAAACAAATTTTCGTTTTCGCTTAGCAACGGCTTCGCTTTTTTGCTAAAAAAGCTAACGTTTTCAATAACTTGCGTCCTCTCCATTTACCCCTCCAAAAAAACTAATTTTCTTCAGAATAAACGCCCCAAAATCATTGACTTTCTATAGCTTTTTGATACCATGAAAGCGTGAGTTTTGAATATTCTTGGGCGTTTATTCAAAGTGGCGAGCGGCTTATTACAGTAAGTCGCTCTTCTCCATTTTCTCTATCTTTTTTATAATATCTTCAGTGGCTACCTTTCTAAAATTATCTATATATTCACTTACTGCCTTTCTCATTATCGAAGCACGGTTTGTATAATTCGCTATCGCCATGCGATCTAATTCTTCAAAAAGATCTTTGGGTAATGCGACAGATATAGTATAACCTTTTTGTTTGTTCACAAACGCTCCAATAACGCTACTTATGCTACAAATAACATATTTTTTTTTCATTTCAAACATTTTTTTTATAGCGTTATTATTTTTTATGATGTTTATTTTATAATTGTATATAGTATACAATAAACAGTATACAGTACACCATCTGTTTTTGAAAATATTTTATGTTTTTTCTTGAATTAACAGTTGATTGCTTTTTGGAAATATACAGTATACTATACACAGTATATAATATATGGAGTAAAAATGGTAAGCAAACAACTAGAATCTATAATATCAAGCATGCCATTAGCTACTGTTCCAGGAAAAGAAGAGCAAGAAAAATTTAATCCTCGAAGCAATTATGAAAATACATCTTATGATAAGAAAAAAATAGTCAAAGTTGTTGCTGCCGTGCCTGAATACATAAAAGATGAGCTGCAGGAAAAAGCGCGAACAACAGGTGAAACTGAAAAAACAATAATATTAAAGGCGCTTAAAGCATATGGTTTTAGCATAGACGACGATGCGCTAGTAGATCAACGAACGCTGAGAAAGTAAATTATGCAAACAGTTCATTAAGCTCTGAGACTATATTTGCGATATCCCTGGAAGCAGATCCGTCTGGGTCTGTAATGCAAGGAGAAAGTCCATTTATTGCAGATTCTGGATAAGCTACTCTATGATACATTTCAGATTTCATTAACAAAAATCCAAGTTTTTGCAATTCGGTTCTAACGTGACGGGATATTACGGTTCCTTGTTGGCTCATTGTTATAATCATTCTATACATTATGTTGGAAGACAGCTTTTCCGGCGTTTTATTTAATTCTTGTATTAACGCATGAGTTTCAATTGCTGCAGCCACATCATCTGCAGAAGGTTTTAATGGTATCAACGCATATCGTGAACTAACAAGGGCTCGTACTGTCGTTCGATTTCTAAATCCGCCTGTATCAATCAATATAAAGTCAAAATCATTTTTCACTTCCTCCACAGTGTAACTTATGCTTTCTTCTGGATTAGATAATACAGTTAGATTTTTTAATAAACCGTCAGGATTATGTCTATTGATAACACTAGCTTGTGGGTCTGCATCAATTACTGCAACTTTGAATCCAACATTAAGCCAGTGAGCGGCTAAGTTTCTTGTTAGTGTCGACTTCCCTGCTCCACCTTTGCTAGTTGCTAACGTCAATATTTTGGCCGACATAAAAAACTCCATTTCTAAAAGAGAATAGTACTGTAAATTACAATGGAATACAATATAAAGTATACTGTCATACATATACAGTATACAGTATATATTTTAATGCTTTGAAGTTTGAGTAATTTGGAATAATAAAGACAGATAGTTGAAACTATTTTTTATTAAGTATTCTGTATACAGTATATTGTATACAATCGAG
>JAITTR010000040.1 GCA_031286725.1 Holosporales bacterium
ATAATCATTATCATATGAGCCAATAAATCCTCATAGGGTTTTAATCATCCGAAACTATGTAGCGTAAAAATATTGGAGATACACTCAGAGTCATTTACAGACAGAATAAAACCCTATGAATTTCAACGAAAGCAGACTACGAACTGGCGGAGAGAGGGGGATTCGAACCCCCGATATGCTTTTGACATATACTCGCTTTCCAGGCGGGCGCCTTCAGCCGCTCGGCCATCTCTCCTGATATGCCTTATTTTAACAGGTTGGTAAAATAATTACAAATATCTACGCTCAATCTAGAATGCTCTTCGCACTTTACAAATTGCTTCGTAAATTAATTTCTGTCTTCCGTTCTAATTCGTTTAAGAGAGCGTAAGCTTACGCTTATATTAACTTCAAAGCGTTTTCTAATTTCATTCTAAGAAAATTTATGTCTTTTTCTAATTTTATAGATTGTTTTCCTATTTTTAAAAAAGGACCAAAACGGCCGAGAGTTAATATTACGTCTTCATTCGCGTTTGGCTCTTTTCCTAAATTTTTAGGCAATTGGCTTAGAGTTATCGCGTCTTCTAAACTTAACTCTGTTGGATCCGATATAAACTTAGGAATAGAAACTCTTTTCGGCTTTTTTCCTTTTTCGTCTTTTGTCTTTTCCCATTCGAAATAGTATCCATACGGACCTTTTTTAAAGAAAATAGCTTCGCCGTTCCATTTGCCTACTTCGATTTTTTCAAACGTATGATTTTTTTGGTTACCTTCCTCCAAAGATTGGATCCCAAGTTTTTTAGTATATTTGCACTCTGGATATTTTGAGCATCCTAAAAACGCTCCATATTTACCTAATTTCAAGTTAATTTTTCCCTCGCGGCAAATAGGGCATTCTCTTTTGGAGTCAACGTCTTTAAATACGTAACTGCCAATATCTTTTTCCACTAACTCAATTACTGTTGATATTGATAACTCTTGTGATTTTTGTATTTCGTTATTAAATTTGACCCAAAATTCATCTATTACTTTTTCCCAAAAAAGCTTTCCGTTAGAAATATCATCTAGCTCTTCTTCTAAAGTCGCAGTAAAGTCGTACTGAACGTATCTCGAGAAAAAGCTTCGCAAAAAAGAAGTGGTTAAATATCCTATAGATTCCGGGAAGAAAGTCCTTCTTTGCAAAGCGGCATATCCTCTTTCTTGCAAAACGTTAATAATCGTCGCATAAGTCGAAGGCCTGCCAATACCCAGGTCTTCTAGCTTTTTCACTAAACTGGCCTCGTTAAATCTTGGGGGAGGTTGGGTAAAATGTTGTTGACAATCAATTTTATTTAGCTCTAACTCTTCCTTTTCTTTTAATATAGGAAGTTTTTCCGATTTTTCGTCTTTATCATTATCCGTAGACTCTACGTATAATTTCAAAAATCCGTCGAAAGCTACTGTCGAACCAACGACTTTAAATCGAGCCTTTTTGTCTTTAGACAATATGTTCACCGTAATTTGGTCTATTATTGCACTTTCCATTTGTGAAGAAATAGTTCTTTTCCAAATAAGATCGTATAGGGAATATTCGTCTTCCGATAGGAATTGTTTTATAGAGTTTGGAGACTTAGAAAACGAAGTGGGTCTTATGGCTTCGTGAGCTTCTTGAGCGTTTTTCGTTTTTGTTTTATAAATTCTTGGAGATTCAGGCAAATACTTCTTTCCGTACTCTGACTCTATATAATTTCTCGAACCTTCTATCGCTTCGTTTGATAATACGACGCTGTCAGTTCTCATATATGTTATGAGTCCGTTCATAGCTCCGTTAATTAGTATTCCTTCATAAAGTTTTTGGGCGATTTGCATAGTCTTCTTTGAGGAAAATCCGAGCTTTCTAACGGCGTCCTGCTGAAGCGTCGAGGTAGTAAAAGGAGCATACGGATTTCTTTTTAACGATTTTTTCTCAATTTTATCGACAAAATACTCTTTTTTGTCTAATAATTCCTTTATTTTATTCGCTTCTTCTTCGGTTTTTATTGAAAGCTTTTCAAGTTTTTCGCCATCAAAGTGAGTTAGACTAGCAGTCACTATTCCATTTTCCGCAGAGAAAATTCCGAAAATCGACCAATATTCCTCAGGCTTGAAAGCTTGAATTTCAAGCTCCCTCTCAACTATCAACCTTAAGGCGACGGATTGGACTCTTCCTGCGGATTTTGCCCCTGGCATCTTTCTCCAAAGAACAGGCGATAGGGAAAAACCGACTAAATAATCTAAAACCCTTCTCGCTAAATATGCGTTGATTAAGTTTTGATTGAGTTCTTTTGGAGAATTGAAAGCCTTTTGCACAGCGCTTTTCGTTATTTCATGAAAAACCACGCGTTTTACGTTTTTATTTGTTAGCGCTTTTTTTTCGTTAAGAACTTCCAAAATATGCCAAGATATAGCCTCGCCCTCTCTGTCGGGGTCGGTCGCTAAAAACAAATTATCGGAGGTCTTTATACAATCTGAAATTTCTTTTATTTGTCGTTTCCCTCTCTCGTTAAACTCCCAAAGCATTTTATAATGGTTGTTCGTGTCAACAGACCCGTTTTTGGAAACAAGATCTCTAATATGTCCATAACTCGCTATAACCTTATAATCTTTTCCAAGATACGTTTCCAAAGTTTTCGCTTTAGCCGGGGATTCAACTATAACAATTCCTTTTAACACGGGGTTTTCAAAAATCTAATAATTTATTTTTTAGATTAATTTATTTTCTCTATA
>JAITTR010000084.1 GCA_031286725.1 Holosporales bacterium
TATATTCTGATAATATTCTATCTCCAGAACTAGCAGCCTCTTTTGCCGCGGTGATATATTTGCTCTTTAAGCCCAAATAATACGATTTCCCCTTAGTTCCAAAGTTTTCTTTCCTCATATAAACATCCCGAAAAAGCATTCATCCCCTTTCCTCAAGCCAGTATATTCTTACGATATCATAAAAAGCTTTCCCATTCAAGAGTCATGAAAAAGTTTTTTAAAGTTCGGGATACAACCTCAACTATCTTTGACAAATATAACTTTCTGCGGTATGATGAAACTATATTGCCCAGATGGCGGAATTGGTAGACGCGTACGCTTCAGGAGCGTGTGGATTAAACTCCGTGGAAGTTCGAGTCTTCTTCTGGGCACCAAGTTTTTTGCATAGTATATTATGAGTTTTGAAATATTATTGTTAAGTATTGTTCAGGGGATTGGGGAAATACTTCCGATTAGTTCTTCCGTTAACTTACATTTATTTTCTAAATTGTTTCATATTCAAGACTTCTCTTTTTCGCTCAAAATAGCTTTACACGTTGGAAGTTTAATTACGCTACTGATCTATTCTAAAAAAGACGTTATCAATATTTTTAAAGGATTGTTTTCAAAAAAAAGAACTCTTTTTGAGACTTATTTTTTCCCGTTATTATTAGGAACTATACCCGTAACGATATTGGGATATTTTTCAAGAGATTTCGTAAAGGAATTTGACTCTCCCAAAATTATGGGAACATCTAGCGTATTATTTGGATTAACGTTATTTGTCTTCGACAAACTCTCCTGCGCTAAGAATAGAGTAGAAAAAGATAATATTCAAATTTGGAAGGCTTGTTTTATAGGATGTTTTCAAAGCCTAGCTTTATTCCCGGGAGTAAGCAGGCTCGGGATTTGTATAACCGCCTCGAGAATGTTAAACTTAGACAGGAGAAAAGCAATACGTTTCTCGCTGCTTTTAGCCATACCAAGCATTCTTGGCTCCCTATCTTTAGAAACATTCGAATGTTGTAAAACCAACGACTTTAGCTTATTTTCGGGCAATACCGCCGTAAGCGTAATGATCGTCGCCATAACGGGGCTTATTACGATATGGCCAGCTATAAGGTTCATGGAAAAGAAAGGATTTCTAGCGATAACTATTTATAGAATAGTCGTGGGCTCAATTTTATGTTTTTTATAAAATATAAATGATAATACATATTACAGAGAAATTTATAGGACGAAGATTAGACGCGGCAATTTCAGAAATACTTCCTAATATGTCTAGAACCCAAATTCAAAAGTATATAAAAAACGGCGTAGTACTATGCGATAGAAATAAAATTGAAAATTTATCTAAGAAAATATCAAATCCATGCGAAATAGAAATTAAAATTGAAGACTTTTATAATGACAACGATTATGAAATTACTCCGGAAAACATAGATTTAAAGGTCATATTTGAAGACGAACATATAGTAATTATAAATAAGCCTCCAGGAACTGTCTGTCACCCCGCTCCAGGACATAAAACCGGAACTATTGCGAACGCTTTAGCGTATAAATTTAAAAATCTATCCGATATAGGCGGAAAAACTCGGCCGGGTATAGTCCATAGATTAGACAAAGACACTTCTGGAATTATGCTTATAGCGAAGACAAACGCAGCGCATAGAGCTTTTTCAGAGCTATTTGCAAATTACAAAGGAAAATTAATAAAAAGGAAATATATCTGCTTTGTTTTTGGAGTTCCAAAAGAAAAAACAGGTAGAATAGAAACTTTTTTAAGTAGACATCCTAGATTTAGACAACAATACGCTCCAAGCGACACGGCTGGCAAAAAAGCTATAACTCTTTATTCTGTCGTCGAATCCGTATATTTCTCGTCAACAAAAGCAATATCGAAAATTAATTGCGAATTGCTCACAGGGAGGACTCATCAAATTAGAGTACACATGAAATATATAGGAAATCATTTAATTGGAGATGGCGTATATGGCAAAACGAAAATAGAAGAAACGTATCCAGAATTAATTAAAAATTTCCCAAGACAAGCCCTTCATTCAAGCGAATTGTCTTTTATTCATCCCATAACCGCAGAATTTCTGCAATTTAAAACAAATCTTCCAAAAGATCTGGAAACTCTAGAAAAATTTTTCATACTATAAAGCTCCGAGGCGTATCCGCATGTCTGCTAATGATTTAAGGATATTGTTTTTAGTTATAAGGAAATAAGATGAAGAAAAAGATAGGGAAGTCACGCTTGTCAGAGCAGAGCTGCTTGGTGCAGTAGACGCCTTTGAGACACTCCAGAAGCTCTCTTTTAGAATAAAGACATGGAATCTCTCTGAGCCCACTGGGATAAATATAACATAGGAGCAATTTAAGCTTGAAACTACATTCATAAGAGAAGGAGGCTAACTCATAGGCATATGAAAAAGGGAAACAAGCAGAAGAAATTAATTTTGTTTCTAAAGACCATCCTCTTCTATCTGGCTTAGATTTAGATTGAAAAACTTTAGCGACCAAATATTAGAGAACATTATATCTTTGAAAGATACTTCTAACTAATGGGCTCTTTATTATAGTATTATATACAATGCTCTAGAAGCTTTTGAATAAAGAGGACAAGTCATATCTAGGCTGGTGGTATAGCGTCGGATTTTGCCAACTCCTCTAGTTACGTTTATAATTCCGTCAGATAAAATCGCAAAGCATCAACAGTCTGTTAATTAGATATGCTTCTAAAGACATCTGTCAAGAAAATGAACCAAAAAGCAGGAACTTAATTTGGAAGAGTTTATTTCGCTTTTTAATTCCTCATGTTTCATACGCTCTAATTATAATGTAAAAGAAAATTCTCAAGCTTTATTAAGAAACATCAACTCATTCAAAATGGTACCTAATACATGTAAGTTTCAGAAAATTTTAGTAGATAGTTTTATGGACTATTTGCGAGGGAAGAGATACTTGCAGTCAGGATATGGGACGACGAAGTGAATAAAATTTTTGGTAAAGATGGTTGAGTTTGAAATTTTTACCGGGTATAGAAAGTGGTTCTGCTTTTGTAGATCGAGGAAGATCTTGCGATTTATGTGGTAGGCAGGCCAGCAGTATCAAAGTCGCCCGATGGCGCTTGGACTGAAAACCTCTAAGTTTGCAATCTTTCCTGGGCCTTACGATGATGTTTACCAAATTAGTCGCTCTCGAAATTTACCCCTTGCGGCTCCTTTTAGAGAAATTGAACGTAAGATTTCCTAGGGCATGTTGGTGGATAGGAAACAACTCGCTGTCGTTCCCTGCTTTTATATAAAAGTTTTCTAAAAGAACATTGATAAAAGCAGACTCTACTTTTTTTATTTACAATAAGTTAATTCGAAAAAGAATTTATCTTTTGCAAATTTAAATTGAGGAGGATTAAGAAAAACGGCTTGCCAAAAACGCAAGCCGCTTATCGTTTATAACTTATTTAAGCCGAAACTTTAATTTCTTCTTTTTCATCTTCAACAAAAAAATCTTGTTCAGCTTCCAATTTCCATTTTCTAACGACTCCGCCAGTTCCTGCGGGCATTAATCTTCCAGCTATAACGTTTTCTTTCAACCCAACCAAATAATCGGTTTTTCCGCAGATAGCGGCTTCGGTCAATACTCTTGTGGTTTCTTGGAATGAAGCGGCAGAAATAAACGATTTCGTATGCAAAGAAGCTCTGGTTATTCCTTGCAAAACGGAACCAGCGACTATAGTTTTTTTCCCTTCTTTCAATAAAGCGGAATTAATTTCAGCAAGCTCTTCTTTGTCTATCTCGTCGCCAACTATATAAGTCGAATCTCCGGAATCTTTTATTTCTTTTTTCTGAAGCATTTGTCGAACTATTATTTCTATATGTTTGTCGTTAATAGAAATTCCTTGCAGTTTATATACTTGTTGTATTTCGTTAACAAGATATATGGCCATTTGTTCGACTCCTAATATTCTTAAAATATCCTGAAGAACAAAACTCCCGTCGACTAGCATATCTCCTTTTTTAACGTAATCTCCCTCATGGACTATTACAGATCTTCCTTTTGGCACTAAATATTCAAACTGCTTTTGTATAGAACCTTCTTCCGAAATTACTATTATTCTTCTTTTATTCTTATAGTCTTTTCCAAATTCTATTTTGCCATCGATATCGGAAATAATAGCTGGATTTTTCGGAAGACGAGCTTCGAATAGCTCAGATATTCTTGGCAACCCACCGGTTATGTCTTTTGTTCTTATGACGTCTTTTGGAATTTTCGCAATTATATCTCCAGCCAAAACTCTCGAGCCATTGTCGACATTTATTATAGAATCTATAGAAAGGAAATATCTCGCTTCAATTTTATTCGAAAGCATAACAGGATCGCCCTTTTCGTTTCTTATAGAAATCATAGGCCTATAATCGGCAGCATTGACTGATTGTTTCCAATCGACAACGACTTTGCTGGAAATTCCAGTCGATTCGTCAACGACTTCTCTCAATGATTTTCCGTCTATCAAATCAACGAAATGAGCTAAACCATCAGCTTCGCAAACCACAGGAATCGTGTATGGATCCCATTCCGCCAAAACCTGCCCTACTTTTACGGCGTCTCCGGCAAAAACCATTAATTTCGCTCCGTATGGAACCTTGCAAGACAATCTTTCTCTTCCATTTGCATCTATAAGAGCAAGCTCGGCTTTTCTTGAAAGAACTATTATTTCGCTAGAGCTGTTCTTAACCGTAGACACGTTTTTAAAGGCGATATTTGCGTTCATTAAAGATTCAATGCTGGATTGTTCGGAGCTTTTTTGAGCGGCTCCTCCAATGTGGAACGTTCTCATAGTAAGCTGAGCTCCAGGTTCTCCAATCGATTGAGCGGCGATAACGCCAACGGCTTCTCCAACGCTAACGACGGTTCCTCTAGCCAAATCTCTACCGTAACACTTTGAGCAAATCCCATGTTTGCTATCGCAAGTTATAACAGATCTTACCCAAACTTCGTCTATTCCCGAATCTACAATTTCGCCCGCCTTATACTCGTCAATAAACCCGTTTCTTGGAAGAATTAGTAATCCGTTGGTAGGGTTTATTATATCTTTTGCGGCAAATCTGCCTAAAATTCTTTCTTTAAGAGACACGACAGTATTAGAGCCGTCGTAAACGGACTTCATCAATAAACCATTTGAGGTTTGGCAATCTTCTTCAGTGATTATACAATCGTTGGCAACGTCGACTAATCTTCTAGTTAAATAACCAGCGTTCGCCGTTTTTAAGGCTATGTCGGTCAACCCTTTGCGGCTTCCGTGAGTTGAAATAAAGTATTCGAGAACAGACAATCCTTCTTTAAAGTTAGAAACAATAGGAGATTCAATAATTTCGCCAGTAGGCTTCGCCATCAAACCTCTCATACCGGCAGATTGTTTTAACTGAGCCATAGAGCCGCGAGCCTTGGAATGAATCATCATATAAACGGAATTCGGCTGTCCTCCTTTTTCCACATAAGAAACGGCTTTCATTAAGGCTTCGGCAACTTTGTCTCCACACTTGTCCCAAGCGTCAACAACCTTGTTGTATTTCTCTCCTTGAGTTATGAATCCGTCTAGGTATTGTTGTTCAAATTCACCGACAATTTTTTCAGTTTCAGCAACCAATTCCTTTTTCTCTTGAGGTACTACAAGGTCGTCTTTTCCATAAGATATTCCCGATAAAGTCGCATATTTAAAGCCCGTTTCCATTATTCTATCAACAAACATTGCGGTAGCCTTTTGTCCACAATTGAAATGTATCGCATCGACCAATCCGTTTATATCGGACGCAGTTATGACTTTGTTAACTAAATCAAACGGTATTTTGCTATGGGAAGGTAAATTCTGGTATAACAACACCCTTCCAGGAGTGGTTTCCATAGTCTTATATTCAATGGAACCGTCGTCTTTGTAATACGGAATTCTAGTACGAATCTTGGTGTGATAATTTACAATTTTTTCTTCAAGGGCATACGTTATTTCGCTCAACCCCGACATATACGCCCCTTCGTTTGGCAATCCTTCGCCTTGTAGAGTTAAGTAATAAACTCCTAAAACGATATCTTTTGAAGGAACGACTATTGGCTTCCCGCTCGAAGGACTGAGAATATTATTTGTGGACAGCATTAAAATTCTAGCTTCTAGCTGAGCTTCGGGAGACAGAGGAATGTGAACGGCCATCTGGTCTCCGTCGAAATCCGCGTTAAATGCCGTACAAACCAATGGGTGAAGCTGGATCGCTTTTCCTTCGATCAAAACGGGCTCAAAAGCCTGAATACTAAGTCTATGCAAAGTTGGAGCTCGATTCAAAAGCACAGGATGCTCTCGAATAACTTCCTCCAAGATATCCCAGACTTCCGGCCTATCTCGTTCTATCATTCTTTTGGCCGATTTTAATGTGCTCGACAATCCGTATTTCTCTAACTTTGCGTAAACAAACGGCTTAAAGAGCTCTAATGCCATTTTCTTCGGCAGGCCGCATTGATGTAACTTTAATTCGGGGCCTACGATAATAACGGATCTTCCAGAATAGTCGACTCGTTTGCCAAGCAGATTCTGCCTAAACCTTCCTTGTTTTCCTTTCAGCATATCGGCAAGAGATTTTAACGGCCTTTTGTTTACCCTGACTATCGCTTTCGATCCGCATTTTTTATTGTCAAACAAAGCGTCCACAGACTCTTGAAGCATTCTTTTTTCATTTCTAATAATGATATCCGGGGCTCTCAATTCGATTAATCTCTTCAATCTGTTATTTCTATTTATCACCCTTCTATAAAGATCGTTAAGATCGCTAGCGGCGAACCTTCCTCCTTCCAAAGGAACAAGCGGTCTCAATTCTGGGGGGATAACAGGAAGCACTGTTAAAACTAAATGTTCTGGCTTGGCTCCGGTATCGATGAAAGCTTTCAAAATCTTTAGTCTTTTTACTATTTTCTTTTTTCTTATATCTACGACTCCAGATATTAACTCTTCTTTAAGCTTATCTACTTCTTCTTGAAGATTTACCGATTTTAGCATATCCCTTATCGCTTCGGCTCCAATACTAACGGAAAAAGCTCCTTCGCCATATTTATCAAGAGCGTCTTGGTATTCTTCTTTCGTTATTGTATCCATATTCTGAAAACGACTAAATCCCGGTTCTAAAACGACGTATTTTTCAAAATATAAAATCTTTTCGAGTTCTTTTATTCCGCGATCTAAAATCATAGATATTCGACTTGGAATCGATTTCATAAACCAAACGTGCACGACGGGAGCGGCAAGCTCTATATGTCCCATTCTTTCTCGACGCACTCGACTTAGGGTTATTTCGACGCCACATTTCTCGCAGATTATACCTTTATATTTCATGCGTTTGTATCGACCACAATTACATTCGTAATCTTTTACGGGACCAAAAATTCGAGCGCAAAACAACCCGTCTCTTTCCGGCTTAAATGTTCTATAGTTGATCGTCTCGGGTTTCTTTACTTCTCCAAACGACCAAGATCTAATTTCGTCAGGACTTGCTATAGAAATTCTTATAGCGTCAAACTCCGGTGAAATGTCGGGTTTATCCTTTATGGGATAATCGTTTTTCAAACTCATAATAGCGACTCCTATGAACGCTTCTCTTTATCTTCTGGAGCGGTTACGAAAGATACGCTCAAAGAAAGAGATCTCAACTCTTTTACTAATACGTTAAACGACTCCGGCGTTTCCGGATGGACTTCGTTATCTCCGTGAACAATGGATTCGTAGACTTTTGTCCTGCCTTTGACGTCGTCTGATTTTACGGTAAGCATTTCTCTTAACACATGAGCCGCGCCATATCCCTCTAACGCCCAGACTTCCATTTCCCCAAATCGTTGCCCTCCGAATTGAGCTTTACCTCCTAAAGGTTGTTGTGTAATCAAGCTATACGGCCCGACGGATCTTGCATGTATTTTGTCGTCGACCAAGTGGTGCAATTTTAATATGTATTTATAACCTATGGTTATTTTTCTATCAAAAGGAAGCCCTGTCCGCCCGTCGTATAACGTAACTTGTCCGGACTTGTCTAAGCCAGCTTTTTCAAGAGAAGATTCTATATCGACTAATTTTGCTCCATCGAAAACTGGACTTGCGACAGGAATGCCTTTTCCTAAATTATTCGCCAATTCTAAAAACTCGTTTTCGTTAAGAGATTCTATATCGTCAACATCTTCTTTATCGGTATATATGCTAATTACCTTATCTTTAAGCTCTTCCATGCTCTTTTCGCCGTTTTTATATTCGTCAAGAGTTTTTTGGATTTGAGCCCCCAATACGTGAGCGGCCGCTCCCAAATGAGTCTCCAATATCTGACCGACATTCATCCTCGAAGGCAACCCCAAAGGATTTAAAATAATATCGACAGGAGTTCCATCTTCCAGATACGGCATATCCTCGATGGGAAGTATTCTGGAAACGACGCCTTTGTTTCCGTGTCTTCCAGCCATTTTATCGCCAGGTTGAATTTTCTTCTTGTTGGCAACAAAAACTTTCACTAACTTTAAGACCCCGGGAGGAAGATCGTCGCCTTTTCTTAATTTATGGACGCTTTCTTCAAAGGTTTTATTAATTTTAGCAATTTTCTCGTCAAATTGTTTTATCAATTTATCTATAGTTTTTTGTGTTCTTTCGTTGTTAACAACTATTTCTTTTATCTGGTAAAGAGAAAGATTTTTTAACATATCTAAAGTTAAAATCGTTCCTTCCGATTGCCCCTCCAATCCGGAAACAAGCGCCTTGCCAACAATCCGCTCCAGAATGTGTTTCCCATAAGTCTGCTCTAAAATTCTTTTTTCCGCATCTCTATTTTTAGCAAATTCGTTTATCATATTTCGCTCTATGGCTATGGATCTCTCATCTTTCTCGACTCCGCGTCTTATAAGAATTCGAACTTCAACAACGGTTCCCGATACTCCGGGAGGAACTCTAAACGAGCTGTCTTTAACTTCAGTTGATTTCTCGCCAAATATAGCCCTCAATAATTTTTCCTCCGGAGTCATTGGAGTTTCGCCTTTAGGAGTAACTTTCCCCACTAAAATATCTCCTGGATTAACTTCGGCTCCGACATACACAATTCCCGACTCGTCAAGATTTCTTAGAGATTCTTCCGCAATATTTGGGATATCTCTTGTTATCTCCTCATTTCCAAGTTTCGTATCTCTAGCTAATACTTCGAAACTTTCGATATGAATAGAAGTTAAAGTATCCTCTTTTACGACCTTCTCGGAAAGAACTATTGAGTCCTCAAACGAATACCCATTCCAAGACATAAAGGCTACCAACAGATTTTTGCCCAAAGCTAATTCTCCGTTATCGGTCGAAGGACCGTCAGCGATTATGTCTCCGGCTTCGATTATATCCCCCGTTCGAACTAGAGGCTTTTGATTAATACAAGTTCCCATATTCGAACATTGGAATTTAAAAAGATTATAAACATCAGCCCCTTCTTCGTCTTCGCCTGTTACCCTAACGACAATTCGTTTTGAGTCGACGTGATCAATTACGCCGGATCTTCTTGCAACAACGGAAGAACCGGAATCTTTTGCGATTACAGCCTCCATTCCCGTCCCGACAAGAGGAGCTTCAGTTCTCATAAGAGGAACGGCCTGTCTTTGCATGTTTGATCCCATAAGAGCTCGGCTTGCGTCGTCGTTTTCCAAAAATGGAATAAGCGACGCGGCAACCGAAACGACTTGCTTTGGAGAAACATCGGTAAACGAAACTTCAACTTTTGGCCTCAATCCGACTTCTCCGGCTTTTCGACAAACGACCAAATCGTCTGTTATATAACCGTCTTTATCTACTGCAACGTCAGCTTGCGCAACAGCGTATTTGCTTTCTTCCATAGCGGTTAAATAAACAATTTCTTCCGTAACTTTTCCGTCAATAACTTTTTTATAAGGGCTTTCGATAAAGCCATATTTGTTAATTTTAGCGTAGGAAGCAAGAGAGTTAATTAACCCGATATTTTGACCTTCTGGAGTCTCAATAGGGCACAATCTCGAATAATGAGTCGGATGCACATCCCTAACCTCAAATCCAGCTCTTTCTCTAGATAATCCGCCGGGCCCTAAGGCGGAAAGTCTTCTTTTATGCGTAACTTCGGACAACGGATTCGTTTGATCCATAAATTGAGACAATTGAGAAGAAATAAAGAAATCCTTTATAGCCGTAATTAAAGGCTTCGCATTTATCAAATCGCCAGGAACGAACGAGTCGATATCGGAAGCGGCCATTTTCTCCTTAATAGATCTTTCTATTTTAAGCAGTCCGGCTCTACATTGATTTTCAATCAATTCTCCGACAGATCTTATCCTACGATTTCCCAAATTATCGATATCGTCAATATCGCCCTTTCCATTCTTGACGTCAAAGAGCAATTTTACTATCTCAACCAAATCTCTTTTCTGTAAGGTTCGAATTTCGTCCGGGGTATCTAATCCTAATCTATCGTTAATCTTAGCCCTCCCAACCGCGGATAAATCATATCTATTAGGATCGAATATCATAGAATTTAAAAGCTCTTCGCCTCCCCAAATAGTAGGAGGTTCGCCAGGAATTAAGGATCTATAAAGCTCTAAAAATGCCTCGTCTCTATTAATACACTTTGAATAAGAGAAAGTATTTAACATATAAGAAATAGACGACTGATAATCCGTTAATAAAACGGACACTTTTTTTAATCCCAAGGACTTTATTTTTTCTAAAGTAGATTCAGTAATTTCTTCGCCAGCTTCAAGATATATTTCTCCAGTATTTTCGTTTATATAATCTAAAGCTATAATTTTCCCAATAAAATCTTCTTCCGCAACAAATAAAAATTGCAATCCGGATTCTTCAAGAAGATTTAAAGCCCTAGGAGTCATCTTATCTCCGGCTCGGGCAACAGCTTCCATCGTCGTTGCATTGATTAAATCTTTATCCAGTCTTTTCCCTTTAAACGTATCTTTGATAAAAGCGACAGACCATCCGCCTTTGATTTTTCTGTATTCTACGGATTTGTTGAAAGTATTCAAAATTTCTTCTTTAGACATTCCCGTGATACGATTGGCAGGAATTGGCTCTCCATTTTTTATCTTCTTTTTATATTCTTCGGTTTCTCGACCTTCCAAACACATAAAAAACGTCGAGGCTAAAACTTTTCTCTTTCTGTCGATTCTTACGTATAGGACGTCTCTATGGTCAAATTCAAAATCTATCCAAGCTCCCCTATAAGGAATAATTCTTGCGGCAAACAAATATTTTCCGGAAGCGTGCGTTTCTCCATGGTCATGGTCTATAAATACCCCGGGGCTTCTATGCATCTGAGAAACAATGACTCTTTCAATTCCGTTAAATATGAAAGTCACCCGGTCGGTCATTAGCGGAACATCTCCAAGATAAACGTCTTGTTCCTTTATATCTTTAACAGTCCTCGAGCCCGTATCAAAATCGACATCCCAAATAACTAATCGAAATTTTCCCCGCAAAGCTGCCGAATATGTCCCGCCTCTTTGCCTACACTCTATTTCCGTGTAGTTCGGTTCGTCGAAAGAATATCCGCAGAATTCTAATTGAGATTTTCCTCCGTCGTCTTTTATAGGGAAAAACGAATTAAAAACTCCAATCAATCCTATATTTTCTCGTTTATCCGATGGAATATCTTTTTGTAAAAACGAATCAAAAGAGCTTTTTTGAAGAGATATAAGATCAGGAATCTTATTTTTTTCTCTTATTTTCCCGAAAGATTTGCGAAAACGCTTGCGTCCTGTGTACGATCTAATCATAACCTCTAAAACCTTTTAAAACAACGAAACAAAAACAAGGGCGGATTTTGTCCGCCCATCTTAGTATATTTTATTTTATCGTTACTTTTGCTCCAGTCGTTTCAAGCTGTTTTTTCATTTTCTCAGCTTCGTCTTTAGAAACTCCAATTTTAATTATCTTTGGGGCTCCTTCGACCAATTCTTTCGCTTCTTTTAAACCTAAGTCTGGGATAAGGCTTCTGACTTCCTTAATCACGTTAATTTTATTTGCTCCACAGTCAGTTAATTCAACATCAAACTCCGTTTTTTCTTCGGCGACCTCTTTGCCGGCGGCAGGCCCTGCGGCAACGGCCACAGCCGCAGCTGCACTAACTCCCCATTTTTCTTCTAACATTTTCGAAAGTTCCGCAGCTTCCAAAACCGTTAATTTTGATAACTCTTCAACTATTTTCCCTAAATCTGCCATTTTTATACTCCTTTTTGTTAAACACTAAAAAACTTTTATTAACTCTTTGCCGCAATAACTCTCGCAACTCTAGACGACGGCTCTTTAATCGCGCGAACAATTTTCGCAGCGGCAGCCGTAAGCAATCCAATAATTTTTGCCCTAAGCTCATCGACGGACGGAAGCGACGCAAGGTTTGCAATCGTTTCTTTAGAAATGACCTTTCCATCCATAATTCCGCCAAGAACTGTCAACTTTTCGTTAGACTTGGCGAATTCAAATAAAGCTTTAGACATCTCCACTGGATTATTTGAATAAGCCAACGCTGTTGGCCCTTCTAAAAATTTACTTAAATCGTCTAAACTCGAATCTTTTATTGCTATGCGAGCTAACGTATTTTTAAGAATCTTGAAATTAGATTCCGCCTCATGCATGTCTTTTCGAAGTTTGGTTATTTCTTCAACAGTTATTCCCGAAGATCTATTAACGGCAATAACAATCGAAGAATTTTTCAAATTTTCTCGGACATGAGACACGAAAGATTCTTTTTCAGGTCTTTTCATTCTTTTTCTCCTCACATATCACAATCATACTATCCACAGAAGGAGTAAAAATTACCGCTTCTGTCTATGCAGGCGGTTTTAAAAACCTTTACTTCGATTGACATAATCGAAACCTACAGTCTACGACAATACCAGGGAATTCCCCGGCATTTTTCTATAGACACAGCCAAAACCATGCCTACGAAACTTTTAACACAATAATACATTATCGCATAAATTTTTAATTAATCGCAAAAATGATCCCTGCCCCCATAGTGGAGCTTAAAGTCATCTTTTTTAAATAATCTCCTTTTGACGAAGCCGGTTTTGCTTTTAATATAGCGTCAACCAATGCTTTTGCATTTTCGGCTATTTGCTCTTCAGAAAAACTAGCTTTTCCAATACCCGCATGAATAATCCCGCTTTTTTCTGTCCTATACTCAATCTGTCCGCCTTTAACGTTATTTATAGCGGACGTTACGTCTAAGGTTACGGTTCCTAGCTTTGGATTGGGCATAAGCCCCTTTGGGCCAAGGATTTTCCCAACTTTTCCTAGCAATGGCATCATATCGGGAGTCGCAATACAACGATCAAAAGGCATATTTCCTTTTTGTATCATCTCGACTAAATCTTCGGCGCCAACAATATCCGCCCCAGCTTTTTTTGCTTCCTCGGCTTTTTGGTCTTTTGCAAAAACGGCGACTCTATAAGTTCTCCCAGTTCCATGAGGAAGGTTTATAACGTTTCTTATATTTTGGTCCGCCTTTGTCGTATCGACGCCAAGCATTACGCTTATCTCAACAGTCTCGTCAAATTTAGCGGTCGCATTCTTTTTAATAATAGAAACCGCCTCTTTCAAGGAATAAACTTTAGATAAGTCTAAATCCTTTTTTATATTTTTCAATCTTTTTCCTAGACGCGCCATAAGTTACCCCTCCACAACTTCGACGCCCATAGATCTTGCGGAGCCGATTATCATTTGGCTTGCGGCGTCTATATCGTTAGCGTTTAAATCCTGCGCTTTTTGTTTGGCGATATCTTTTACTTGAGACATTGTAATTTTCGCTATATTTGGAGTTATCCCTGTTTTTTGCGAACCGCTTGTAATTTTGGCGGCTTTTTTTATGAAATACGACACAGGCGGAGTCTTTAAAACGTAAGTAAAGCTTTTGTCAACATACGCGGTAATAACGACAGGAACGGGCATTTCTGGCTCCATAGATTTCGTTTTTTCATTAAACGCCTTACAGAACTCCATAATATTCAGTCCCTTTTGCGCTAACGCAGGTCCGATTGGAGGCGAAGGATTCGCCTTTCCAGCAGGAATTTGCAACTTTATATATCCTAATACTTTTTTTGCCATTTAAATTCTCCTTTAAATATGCCTCTCCGCGGTTCTATCAAAAAATGGCCAATTCTTCCGCAAAGAAAGCTCTTCAAGCTCTTTCAACTTGGCTATACTCCAACGTAACAGGAGTTGCCCTACCAAAGATCATAACAGAAACTTTCAGTCTTTGCTTATCATCTTCAATCTCTTCAACAAATCCAGAAAACGATACAAACGGTCCGTCCATAACCCTAACTTGATCTCCAATTTTATAATCGACCAAATTCTTAGGCTTTTCTCTGGATTTTTTCGCCTGCTCCAATATCTGTTTTACCTCTAGCTCACTAACAGGCGTAGGATTTCCTTTAGAGCCGAGGATTCCAGAAACTCTCGGAACGCTTCTTATCAAATGGAATATGTCGTCATTTAAATGCATTTTTACCAAAACGTATCCCGGGAAACATTTTTTCTCGACGCAATTCCTTTCTCCAGATTTTATTTCAATCGTTTCCTCCGTCGGGATCAAAATTTCCTCAATTCTATCGCCAAGACCTTTCTTTTCAGACTGTTCCCTTATTAGTTGAGAAACCCTGTTTTCCGCTCCGGAATAAACGTGAACTATGTACCACTTAGAGTTTTGTTCCATATATTACCTGCCTATTATGTAGTGAACTATTTTATAAACGGCAGTATCCACAATACTAAAAAATATCGAAGCAATGACCGCAAGAACAAAAACTACAATAGTAGTCACAATCACGTCTTTGCGAGATGGCCAAGCTATTTTATCTATTTCTTGCAGAACGTCGCGAACAAAAGAAAAAAACTTACCAATGCTTGAATCTGATTTCACTCGTCGCTATCCCTTTAAAAATAAAACATACAAAAACAAACCATGGCAGGAGCGGGAGGACTTGAACCCCCAACCGCCGGTTTTGGAGACCGGAACTCTACCAGTTGAGCTACACTCCTATATACTACCACAAAAGCGTAGCATATTGTTTTTTTTGATTCTATACAAATATTGCTTCGCCTTAAAATTATTTGTATGTGTTGCCTTTTAAGCGCGCCAACCGTATAGCAAAGTTTCGCCCATAAAATACTAGGTTTTTAGCCTCAGAAACGAAGCCCCTCGGTAAATACTCCATATGATTAACAGCAGATTAAGTTAAGGACAAGGGGTTAGCCGTCTGTATAGACTTCATCGGATATTTTAAAACTTAAGAACCTAAAGGGAAAGTCAAAAAAGGGAGGAGGAGTGGCTAGTATGTCTAACTTACGACTTGGAAGAATTGACTAAGAAGCTAATTTCGTTGAGAAAAGAGTAGTTTGTCCTCGAGGAGATGGTATGGCGATAGGAAATTAGAGTTCTTTCAAAAGCTTTTTAATTTTATTAAGAAGGAGAACATACAACGCTATGGAACTGTTCCAAAGGAGGGGGCAAAGCTGATTCTTATTATAGTAAGAGATACGATAAGTTGAGAGTTTTCAAAACTTTTTGATAAAGTTTGCTATAAATTAATCAAAAGAAAAGAATTACTAAGAACTAGAATCCACTTCACCCGCTTTATTCTGAATGCAGCTATACTGATCAAGAGGTCTAATGTTGAAAATAGTTCTGTTGCAAAACTTTCAGTCTTTGAGGATTTTCTTAAAGAGTTTCAGGAAGATACTAAGAACATAGTTAAGTTATTTTCGTGGCAAAATCGTTTATCAAACAATTGAAGTAAGTTCCTTGAACCTCATATAGAAGCGTATTTGTTAACAGAGAAGAACATAACGTTCATAGATTTCAAAAATAAGCGTATATGCCGTATTTATCAAAAAAAGATTGGGATATTTGTTAATGTAGGATAACGTAGAACCTTATTTTACTATATATAGCATATAAAAGTTTTGGGAATTAAGGAAAAATTAAGCGAAATATGACATGCTAAAAAAGAGTAATACCAAAATGGGATAAGACCGAACCTTCTTAATTCTCCCAGGCAATATGGTATTAATTGTAAATATCTTTTTCAACCTCCGGAGATATATTATTAACTTATTTCAGACAATGAGATTCTAAAGAAATTATCGAAATTAAATATGTTTTCTCTAATAAAAAACAGAGTTATCTCTAGAGAATTATGTATATCTATCAAGTCTATACTAAAATTTTGCGAAAATATTTCGCCTTTTCTCCAACGCTCCCAGAGCTTAGGAATTCGAAATAGGTTTTTTGCGTTGGAATCGCAATTTCCCGGAACTAACCTCCCCGTTTTTGGAGATATATAACAAAATTCTTCCTTTTTTCCGCATTCTACGCATATTTCGAAATCAAAACCAAATCCGACCTTTTCCAATAAAACAAACTCTAAATAAGCGTAAATATTCAATAATTCTCTTTCAGACAAAATCTGAATTTTACAAGAAATCATATCGACTATTTCAAATAACTCTTCATGTTTTACTCCTATTGGAAGAGCTCCGTTTAATAAACTAATAACGCTTTGGATTATCGCCATTTTACCTTTGAAGCCGACAGCATAAGTCCAATTTTGGTTTTCGTTTTTTAATTTCCAAAATCCTATTAAGTCTCTATTTCTAGAACTCCAATTCACGTCGACCTTTGAAAAGGCCAAAAACCGACTGTTTTTAGCGTTGGAAATTAATCCTGGAATTTTGCCGTGGTTTTTGGTAAAAACGTTGACTATTTTGTACTTCTCGCCATATTTTGCGGACGATATAACAATTCCAACGTCGGACCATTCTTTCATTCAATATCTATGTATTTTGCGACCTTTAATGCGGATTCCCGCTCTTGTTTTCCTTCGTCCAATATCGGTACTATCCTTTCAAATATTTTTCTCGCCGTCGGGGCGACGTTCCAACCGGCTGTAGCGTATCCATAGGTTCCTTCAACGGCTTTGGGATCTTCAAGAGAGATTAGCAATACGCATTTCGGATTGTCTTTTGGAAATCCTCCGATAAAAGTAGTCATTCTAGAACGATTCCCGTCATTTCCATAGCCTTTCCCGTTTAACTTATACGCGGTGCCCGTTTTCCCAAATATTGGGACCCCTTCCACGGAAGCTTTTTTAGCATTGCCGATCAAAACGGCGGCTCGCATTAAGTCTCTAATCGTTTCCGAGGTTTCTTTAGAAACGTAACGAACTCCTCTGCTCTCTTCAATATTGCGACTATGACCGTATAGCAAAGTGGGAAAGACTTCTTCTCCGCCGCTAACGATAGACGTTACGGCGGAAATAAGTTGCGTTGGGGAAACTGAAATTCCATAGCCGTAGGAAAGCGTCGTCGCCGTCGCGTCCGTCCAGTTTTGAGGGACGATGGGAGCTCCAATTTCTGTAACTTCCAATTTAGGCTTGTCTAAAAGGCCAAATTTTTTCATATAAGCCCTTTGAACCTTCGGGCCAAAAGTTTGAGCTATTTTTACGGCAGCTATGTTCGACGAAAAAATGAAAGCTTCCGCAAAAGACAAAATCCTATTTTTCCCTCTAAAGTCGGTTATTAAGTGCCTTCCCAATTTTATTGGAGAAGTCGTGTCAAATACCGAATTTAGATTTGCAGTTCTTTCTTCTAAGGCTATCGCCATATTCAAAATCTTGAATACTGAACCATGCTCGAAAACTCCAAGAGTATTTCTATTAAACATCGTTTTGCTATCGGTATCCTTCAAATTATTGGGATCGAAATCGGGAAGGGAAACCATAGCCAATATTTCTCCATTCGGTTTCATTAAGATAGCGTTTCCTTCGACGGCTCCGAATTTTTTTATGGAATTTTCCAGCTCCTCGCAAATTATAGCTTGTAATCTTAAATCAAGGCTAAGAATAAGCTTCTTATTGGAAAAATCTTTAACGGTCAATTGATCGTTAAACTTTTTCTCAACGCCACAAATGCCGCTCCCATCTATATCGCAGCATCCTATAACGTGAGAAAACAGATTTCCGTGAATATATATTCTTTTATAATCCTTTTTAAAATATATTCCAGGAATTCCCATATTCATAATTTCTTGTCGAACTTTTGGCGTAATATGCCTTGCTATCCAAACGAAATGCTTCGCCTTATCCGATATTTTCCGCTTGATTGCCTCAAAGTTTGGCATACTTTTTATTTTCGATAAACTTTTTGCAGCCTCGCTTATATTCAAAATAACTGAAGGATCCGCATAACACGAAGCGGTAGCGATACTTGTCGCTAAAATTTCCCCGTTTCTGTCCACTATATCGGCTTTTTTAATTATTTCGTCCTTAGGGAAGGATTTGTCTAGAGCTTTGTAAAAACCGCTTATAATCATGGAATCAGCTAATTTATACGAAACGCAACAGAAAATAAAAACGCCGCAAACGCAAGAAAATATTATCCTCACGCGAAGCTTTTCCATCAAGACAGAATGAGTTTTCGCTTTTTTCCAAAGCGAAAATCCCTCAAAAAATGAACTCTTAAACAAAGCCATAAAACCGCCTACCCCTCAGTCCTCGAATTTTTAAAATTTAAAGCTTTATCTATAAA
>JAITTR010000030.1 GCA_031286725.1 Holosporales bacterium
ATGACTAAAGAAGAATCCGCTTCTGTTATGTAAATGAACCGGAGCGACTTCTTGCTTGCATGCCTCTGCGTTGATTTTCTCGCTCTTGCGTTGATTTGAACTTATGTTCATATCAACGCCGCATTATTATCCGAATAATAATTTAGGTTATAATACTTTCAAGTCGGTAGCAGATCAAATGCGGCTCCATCTATCTTTTGCAATATTGAATTATATGTCAATATCTTAGCAAAGTGCGAAATCTATATTCGAGTATTTCGCTTCGTTATTTCCCGATATGACGCGATGGAGTTTTATTTCAGATAACAGTTTTCGCATAAGCATATTATTTAATGCGTGAGAGGTATTTACGCCGTTGATTTCGCCGATTATATCGTATCCAATGACGGATATATCTCCCAATAAATCGAGGCATTTGTGCATTACTAATTCTTTTTCGTCTCTAAGTTCATTTTTTATAGAATTGTCCGGCATTATTATAACGGTGTTTTCCTCGGATGCCCCGTGTCCTAATCCTAAAGACTTTATCTTTTCAAAATCTTCCAGCCACCCAAAAGTTCTGGCTTTTGCTAAATTCGATAATCCATTGCTAAGATTAAACGCGTAGCAATTATTATCTTTTACGACAGGATTTATTCTATCGTAAGATAACTTTACGTTAATTTTGGGAGCATCAGACGGCGTAATTGATATATGGCCATCCTTAGAATGTGTGGAAACAGGAGATTCAATAACAATGGCGGGAACAAAGGAATCTTGAACTAATAGACCTGTTTTTCTAAACTCGTCGAAAAAAACTTTCGCCGAACCATCCATAATCGGAACTTCTTCAAAATCTATCTCTACAAGAGCGTTGGTTATTCCAGCTATTCTAAAAGCCGCTAACAAATGCTCAATTACCGCTACGGAAATGCCGTCTTTGTTTGCGATCCGAGTGCATAATACAGGATTAACTACGGAATTGGGGGAGAGTTTTATAAAAGGATGTTTGTCGAATACGTCTGTCCTTTTAAATAATATGCCAGTTTCCTTTTGAGCTGGCAGAACTTTCATTTTTACTTGGCTCCCGCTATGTACTCCAATTCCAGAAAACTCCACAGCAGAATTTATCGTAGCTTCCGCTCTCAAGCCTATATTCATCGTCTAAAAATCCATATACAATTCATTATTAGACTAACATTGGTGATCAGTAAAATTTCATATTTTTTATTACGAAATATTACGAAATCGGCGGCACCTAACTCTTAGAAACGCTCAAGAGTTCGCTATCTGTAAAAATTATCCAAACATTTTGAAATTTTAATAGTGACTATATACAAAATCATCCTAGAAAACCTTGATTAACGAGTTTCTGAAATTCTTGCATGGTACAAACGTCAATAAGCGCTCGTTCGGTGGATACTTGATCTTTAAGCCACTTAAAAGCTTGTTTTTTATACCCTTTCCCGTCTATTAAGACTATTGTCAAAATGGCTATTTTTGTGATATTTAGCATAACAAACGGATACTTTTCATCAACGCTACCAGCTGATTCCTGCCATTTGCATTCAATAATTAAATTCTTCGGAAACCTCTCTTGATTTATTACGAAAAAATCACATCTTCTAGCCGAACCATAAATAGACTCGCCACACAACTGTTGTTTGGAAAATTGTTTACCCCCGACAGATTGTCGCATGGCGAAAACCTGCTTTTTATTATTGATAAACTCCGTATAGCCATTCCTTATAAGAATAGCTTCCACAAAACTTTCAAGGGCGTTTCCTGTTTTGTTAGCTTTCGTTCCGCTGGATATAGTTTCTGATGATGAGTTCATTTTCCTTTTTCCTTTCGTTCCCTTTGCAAGATATGAAACGCGAAGCGTCGACATTTACCATATTATAGCCATCATATAACTGTCGTATGAATGGTGTGTCGCTATTAGAAAGCATGAACAATACTCCACTAGCGTCAAGTCGTCTACAAAAATCTGCTAGTTGTTTATGCTCTTTATCGCCAAATCCCGATCCATCATATGCGCTGAATGTTTCATGATAAGGCGGGTCGAAATAAATGAAATCCCTCTTTTTAGGTTTAATTTGAGAAAATCCATGTTGGAATATATCGACATCTGCAAGAAACTTTGAGCATTTTCGCAAGTTATTACTATCAACTATCTTAGGATCGCTATATCGCCCCATAGGAACATTGAAAGTCCCTGATCTATTTACTCTATAAAGCCCATTATAGCAGGTTTTATTGAGATATATGAAAAGGGAAGCAATTTCGATGGGTTCTTCTGTATCTGATAATTTCCCCCTAGCTTCTAAATAGTATTTTTCTGAATGATTCTTTTTGTGATATTCAAGCCTTGATATAACCGCCTCGACATTATCCCGAATCATGCGATAAGTTATAATAAGATGGAAGTTTATATCAGCTAAGTAAGCATTTCCTTGACGTGGAATATTCCAAAACAACGCTCCTCCGCCCACGAAAGGCTCGAAATAAGTATTGAATTCTTCTGGTATTCGGGAAAGCAGATCGCCTATAATAGATCGCTTGCCACCAACCCATTTCACGAAAGGTCGCGCTATATCGTGGCGTTCTAGCATTTGCTCGTCCGCTATTAGTCGCAAGGTATCATTGAAATCTACGCCTAATGGATTAGGTATAGTTTGCTGTCTTGCCATGTTTTCCCCTCACGATATTAGGGCGTTTAAAAATATCCGAAACAACTTCTAATCTTTCTGATTTCCTTGAATTGTATCTATAAATAACCCCATCAACTAAAGCAACGATAGCATTTCCCATCAACAAATCAGCAAATGACCGCAATGTGGACAGTATTCGCCGTCTCTGAACTAATTTGTTCGAAATAATTATGACAAAATCCACAATATTACAAACCCTTCATTATAACTCTATTATATAGGAATAAAAGAAGGTTGTCAAGTCATTTTTATAAAACTCGCAAAAATCAGGATGATTTTATATAATTTCCTTAATTTTTATGTAAAATCTGACACGAGTAAAAACGAGCGCAAGCTAATTCTTAAACTTTAATTAAGTTTAACGCTTAATTTTGGACTTTATTCTACGCTCGGGTTCATAAGCTCTCTCTTCAATCTTAACTTCAGATAAGGAAGTTGAAGAATTAATATAAAGCGAAGTTAGTCCTATGCATTCCTATCCAAAGCTAAGACTAAAATTACATTGTTTTCTTCGTATCTTTATCTGAACTCTAGAATTTTCAAAAAGATTAAAATCGGAAAGAGGAATATATTTTTGTTCTAATCTTGCGAATTGGGTATTAAAATCTAAATCGCTCGGGTCTCTTTTTATTTGCTTTATTTCCTTAATCATCAAAGCTTTTACTATGTCTGCGTTCATAATATCTCTTAATGCCCCTTCTTGCATATTATAACAAACGAAGCCTGGCAATAAAGGTAAATATTGCCACAGCACGAAAAAGCTATTTCTTCATATAGCAAAAAACCTTGACATCACCCCCCCCCGGGCGGTATAAGATAAGGCTGAATAAGAAAATAGTTTCTTATTTTCTACCAATAGTCTAATGGAGGACGAAGAGAATGAATATGAGAAAGAGAATATTAGCAGTATCGTTGTTGGCGGCTGTACTGGGAAGCCACGAAATAAGCCAAGCGTTTGACCCAAGTACTATAGGTACAGATTATAGCGGGCTCGACCCGTACACCCACCAAGCGATACGGTTGGGCGGATGGCTAGGCGGGCAACCTGGAGACCCGGGCCGGGCCGACATAGACGGGCTGATACCAGTTCTAAACGCCTTTGGGGAAGCCTTTGACCTAATGAGCAAAAAGACGGCTGGAGACGGGCACACGGACGGGCACCTAATCGCAGAGTGGTTTAACGACACAACCGGCGGCAACGCAGCCATAACCGGGCCGGAACTAAACGCCGCCATCGACGCGTTAGATGACCTAAAACGAGTAATAGAATCCGCCGACGACCAGATCCTAAGCGCTCACGCCGACGCTCTAACGGTGGTGGCTGCATTTAAAAGAGCGCTAAACGTAACACACCCCGGATTTGGCTACGACAACCCCAGAACTAACATGCTAGGAGGTATCCTCGGGCTTATAAACCCATACTGCTACCCTCAAACCGGTCTAAGCGGACTCGATAACGCGCTGGCAGCTCTACAAAGAGCTCTACAAGGTGTGGCCGTAGAGAGAATCTGCGTGGAAGATATAGCAGGGAACGCAGGAAGATTAGCGCGAGTAGCTCAAGGCGTGGGGAACGGAGCTACGGCGGACCAGATACAAGCGGGACTCGAGTGGATGGGAAGACAGGCGGCCGCGGGGAACGTGCCGGTAGGATACGCTGACTTAACGAGAGCCCGAGCGGCCGTGGTAGTGCCGGCAGGCAGAGACGAAGCGGGGGCCATAGCAGCCACAGTACAGTTATTCCAAGGAGCTGCAGGACGAGCCTTCCGAACAGCGTTTGGTATTGGCGCCGGGGGAATGGACGCAAGCGCTCGTCAAAGAGTAGCTAACGTAGCATATATGATAAACACCACCGGGGGCAGACGTGTGCCCGCAGCCACTGCCTTGATTGCCCAGAGATTAACTAATGGAGACATGGCTAACCTTGAACTTCCAAACGCAACAGACATCCTGTTGAGAAGCGTGACGGGACGCGCGAGAGTACAAAGCCTCACTGTGCAGCATATGCAGGCAGCTGGTATAAGTAATGACAACATGAGAGATTACATAGTAGCTTTAGCGGGGCGTTATCAAGCCTTGGGAGGGAACATGGCGGCTCTAAACCAAGCCCTGGTTGCCGCCGGACTACCACAAGCGGGAATTGCTCCAGCGCTACAGGGTGGTCAGCGACGAGGAGGCGGCCAGCCACAAGTTCAGCAAGGCGGCATCCATCTAGGAACAGCTCAAGCTCAGAACGACTTTTTTGATTAGGATAGTAAGGAATTTGTATAAACTTCGAATAAGGCAGTACGATAAAAAGGGCGGAAATTATAAACAATATAGATAGATATTGGCTTTCCTATATTAAAAAGATTCAAAACGTTAGAATAACGTTACAGAAAAAGAGAATTGTTATACCCTGCGATAGATAAGATCTAATCTGATAAAGGTTATTCCAGTTTTGGGAGTTGGCGTAAGCTATGAGATTACTCCAGAAGTTTTTGCAAGATTGGCATACAACTATGCGTTCAGAACAAAACTTATTAGCGCAACTGCGGTCACCACAAGGCACACAAACTATGCTTAACGTAGTACCTAGCACAGGTGTCGCTCCGCGTCTAGCTAGTGCGACCCTATGTCGCTCCTCCTGATCCTGGAGCTGCCCACGGCGAAGTTCTTACAATTGGAAGTCAACAGATACAACTTGCAGCCAGTGGGGCGCAAACTCTAACAGCAGCTCAGTGGAACGCCCGCGGTTGGACTGCGGCGGCTATAGATAGAATATTCGCCGCCGGAGTAACAAGTATAATTGTAACCGGCGGAGGCGCTTATAATAGCGCCAGTGCTGCTAAATAGGCTAAAGGCTTAAGATAGGAAGCTTAAAAAAGTTGAGTTTACGGCTTTGTAGGGGATATTTTTTCTTTTCCAAAATAAGGAATAAGAGCGGTGGGAATTTCCACAGAACCGTCGTTTTGTTGATAATTTTCTAAGACGGCGATCAAACATCTGCCGACGGCGATGCCGGAACCGTTTAGCGTATGAACAAACTCATTCTTCTTTGTTTTTTCGTTTTTGAACCTCGTATTCATCCTTCTCGCTTGGAAGCTGTTGCATCTCGAGCAACTTGAAATTTCTCTATAAGCGTTTTGACCGGGCAACCATACTTCTAAATCGTAAGTTTTTTCGGATGAGAATCCCATATCCCCAGTCGATAGTACTACGGTTCTAAATGGCAATTTTAATTTCTTTAAAATTCCCTCAGCGCATTCCGTCATTCTTTCGTGCTCTTGAATAGCTTGACCGGGGGTTGTTATGCTAACTAATTCGACTTTTCCGAATTGATGTTGCCTTAACATTCCTTTCGTATCTCTTCCGGCGGCTCCAGCTTCTGATCTGAAACAAGGAGTATAAGCAGTATACCTAAGCGGCAAAATCTTCTCGCTGAGAATTTCGCCGTTATGTATATTTGTCAACGAGGCTTCGGCGGTCGGAATCAAATAAGAGCCAATTGTCGTTTTAAATAAATCTTCCTCAAACTTTGGAAATTGCCCAACTCCAAACATAGCTTGTTTTTCTAAAATTAAAGGAACGTATACTTCTTGGTAGCCGTTTTCTATCGTATGAATGTCCAACATAAATTGAGCGAGAGATCTTTCTAACCGCGCTAAATCTCCAAAGAGAAACACAAATCTCGAACCGGCGATTCTAGCGGCTTTATCGAAATTCATCATCTCTAGATTTTCGCTAATTTCGTAATGTTCTAAAGGCTTAAAATTAAACTTTCTCGGTTCCCCGAATTTTCTTATTTCAAGATTAGCCGTTTCGTTAGGGCCTATAGGGCATTCGTTTGAAGGAATGTTGGGAATTGTGTGTAAAAGATTAAAAAACCTATCTTTCGCCTCGTTTAAAGCGTTTGAGACTTCGGACATTTCTATTTTTAGAGCTTCCATTATTTTTTGAAGCCCTGATGTTTCCAAGCCTTTGGATTTCGCTTTTCCAAATTCTGCCGAGTTTGCATTTCTCTCTTCTTGTATTTTTTGAAGCTTTGTTTGCAAAGATCTATAGGATTCTTCCAAAGCCAATAATTCTTTTTCAAGCGGAGGTTTGTTCCTATTTTTTAACGCGACATCTAAAATTTCGGGATTTGCTCTAACGAAACTAACGTCAATCATCTAATCCTCGTATTGAGTTTTCATCCTTTAAGCGTAACATAAAAATGCCGAAAATAAAAAGAGCAAAGCACAGAATTTGGCCAATAGTTAGAGCTATAAAGTTGAAATATGAATATGTTTCAACTTCCTTGAAAAATTCAATTATAAACCTCGAAGAGGAATATATAATACAGAAAGCGGCGGATAATTTCCCTTTTCCGACTATATTTACTCCCTTTAGCCTAAGCGTGATAAACATAATCCAAAAATTTAAAAAACCTTCGAAAAACGATTCGAACAGCTGAGTTGGGTATCTTGGCATATAATCGACAAAGGCAAAAATTACCGAGCATTCTGAAACGGAGATTTTCCCGTATAGCTCTTGGTTTATAAAATTAGCTATTCTTCCAATTCCTAAGCCTATCGCGGCTGAAAAGCACAATATGTCTGCCATAATTTTCCAAGAAAACGAAGTTCTTTTGGCATATAAATATAAGCATATACATAAACCTATAAAAGCCCCGTGAAAAGAAAGGCCTCCGTTTCTTATCATCAATATTTCCAAAGGATTGTTAATATAATATTCGAATTCGAAAAATAAAACATGGCCTATCCTTGCTCCTATTAATATTGATAAAATAGCAAAAAGCATAAATTTATCGAATTCTTCCTTTGTCGGAACTTTTATATTGTTATTACGCAGCTTTTTTAGTAGCCAAGCCGAAATACGCCAAGCCGAAAATATAGCGAACGAGTATAATATACCGTACCAATAAACGCTACAACCAAATATGCTAAAAGCGATTGGCGATAAAGATAAAGTAAACATTCGATAAACCCTGTCAGATCTCTTAAAACGCAAGCTATTTTCGCTTGCCAAATATTTAAGTCTATCATATTAAAACGCTACTGGAGTAATTATTATCTTTTGGCCGTACTTATTTTTATAAAAATGGGAGGCGGCTCGGGGCGGGTGGGTGGCCAGCGAAGCTGGCGAGTCGCCTCCCATCCCCAATCAGGCGCGACAGCCTGATTGGGGGCCTTATATAACCTCGGGCTCGCTTTCAAAAGAGCGGCTTTATCATAATCCGAATTATCTAAGTTTATTCTTTCTCTTCTTTTGCCTTGCTTCTTATCATTTAAAATAATTTCAAAAACGGATATTTCCTCCTTAGTTAAATATATTCTTCCAGAGTCTTCTAAGAATTTATAATTATTAAACAACATGGTATGTTCTCCTTTCAAATAAAGATTGATTTTTTGATTAGATAGACGACTAACTTCCGGCCTATATTTTAGGATATCCTCTTGCTTGCTCAAAATGCAAAAACTTTTTTGTCCCCTAAAATTTTAGATAAATTTCCCCAAACAAATTTGTTTCAGCTTCCGTTTGAATCCGGACGTATTTTGAAATAAAATCCATAAAGAGCGGGAATTTTTATTCTTAAACATGTTGCCTTTAAGTCAGAAGAATCT
>JAITTR010000061.1 GCA_031286725.1 Holosporales bacterium
TGTCAAAATTAATTGGAGTTTCTTTTCAGCAAATTCAAAAATATGAAAATGGAAACAGCGGGTTAAGCTTGCAAACGTTTTTGAAACTTTGCCTAATTTTATGCGTTCATCCCGATTACTTTTTTGAAAACTTTGCTTTCAGGGAGGATTCATTTGGACAAATAGAAGAAAATTTAGAACAAGAATTATTAAAAATTTTTCGATCCGTCCAAAACGAAAAGACAAAAAAGAGGATTATAAATCTTATAGAGACCTTGGTTTCGGATTTTGACGAATAAAAATTTGAAATTAGATTTTGACTATAATTCCTTTTAGGAATTTATCTTTCAACAGTTTAAATGGCGTTTTATATGTATAAATTTCATCACGCCATTTTAACCCCGAAAAATTAACCTTTCCAAACCCTGGAGGCGGGTTAAGTATTATAACTTCAAACATATTAGTCGATAAGTCATTAGAGTTAAATATGGCGGTTATAGCCGCTCTTGCCTCTAACGAATCCTTAAATCTAGCGATAGTGGTTCCGTCTAGATTATCATTGTTTTCTAGTAACGTTATTTTTTCCGTTAATTTAGACATAATATTTTTCATGTTTTTCTCCTTTCATAATGTTTTATCTTATTATTCAAATAATCTGGCAACTTCATGAGATGATTTAAATACTAGTATTTAAATCGTATATACCCCTTTAGCGAGTAGAGTAGTCTAATACGAGGGCGGATATGGTATTTTTAAATTATACCATATCCGCCCGAAAGATTTGTCAAGGTCCGCTGCGCTCTCTACCTTGACAAATCGCCTTTTTTCGAACCTAACGGAGGCAGCTCGGGGTGGGCGGGTGGCCAGCGAAGCTGGCGAGCTGCCTCCGCCAAATCAAGCTTTAGCTTGATTTGGAACCTTATAATCACGCATGACAACCGTATGTATATTCCAAAACTTGAAAATCTCAATATTCTTACATTCAGTTTCGAAAGAGCTTTTTGTCTTTACTTTCTTAAGCAATAACGATCTAGGCAAATTTTAATGCCGTCTAATGCGTAAGCTCCCGCGCTTATGAAATCGATATGTCTTTGTACGAATTTAAAACATATTCGACAAATTCGGATTTCGGCATTTCCTCGCTCGAATGCTCGTATATGCCCCTCGCTATTCGCAAAATCGCGCATTGAACATCTCTCGGGACTTGCTCATAGGAGTTCGCCACGCCTGCGTAATATTGCGCTTCCACGGGATATTTCGAATTGCGTATAGTTATATATGTGCCTTTTTTATCCGTTCCTTTAGAAAAACTTAATTCTTTCCCGGGCGAACTGGGCGTTATTTCTCTTACAGAACATATTTCCATTACCGGTTGCACTGGAAGATATATTTTTTTCATAATCGCCAACACGTCGTCTATATGAATGTATCTATATTTCTTTTTCGAAATGGATTTACCAATTTTCGATTCTAGAATATCCGAAGCCATATCTATTACCTTTTCTAAATACACGTCTTCTATATCATTTTCTATTCTTAAATGAGCCTTTAGCATCTCTAAACTGACTAGTTTAAAACTTGGCATTTCAATAATTGTATTCATAATATTCTCCTTTCAAATAAAACTTAAAAACTCATTGGAAAAGTTAGTCTGATCAACTAACAATATTATTTTCCCATACTCTTTTTTAGACGGCAATAAAAATAAACGCCCCTAAAATTTTAAGTAATTTTTACATACTTAAAGACAGATAACGAGCGGTTTTAAATTATGTTTATATGCGCTAAACTTTAAAGTAGTTATTTTCCCGTCGAATGTTGAATTTAGATATGTTTAGGCCAGTTAGAGGAATGAAGGATTTATATGGAGCAGATCTTGCGAAATACAACTATATAATACAAAAAGCAATTAAAGTTTCTACAAAATATGGATATAAACAAATAAATACGCCTGTTGTCGAGTATACGGAAGTCTTCCAAAGGTCTATAGGAAGCGAAACGGACGTTGTTTCTAAAGAAATGTATACTTTTATAGACAAAGGGGGAGAATCGATAACCTTAAGACCAGAGGGGACGGCAGGGGTTATTCGGGCCATTGTTAGCGAAAATTTAACTCAGAAACTCCCGTTGAAGCTTATGTATTATGGAGAAATGTTTAGATATGACAGGCCTCAAAAAGGAAGATATAGACAATTTCGCCAGCTTGGCTTTGAACATATAGGAGACAAAGGACCGTATGTCGACGCGTTGACTATTGCCATGGCATCCGAAATTTTAAATTCTATTGGTTCGTTTGATTTTAAGATTTTAGTTAATACTTTAGGAGACGAGGAAACTCGTGAAAATTATACGAAGGCTATAGTAAAGTTTTTCTCTCGTCACGAAAACGAACTCTCCGAAGAATCTAAAGCTAGATTAAAGAAAAATCCGTTACGAATTCTTGATTCTAAAGACAGCGGGGATAAAGAAATTTGTTCGATGGCTCCAATGATTACGGATTATTTAAGCAAAGAATCGGGGAAATATTTCGAGGAAGTTTGTCGACTTTTAAATAACTTTGGCTTGAATTATGAAATAGATAGTTTTCTAGTAAGAGGACTTGATTATTATAGCCACGTCGCTTTTGAATTAAAATCGACTGCAAACAACTATAAAGACTCGCTTGGAGGCGGAGGAAGATACGATAAGTTACTTAATATGTTTGGCGGGCCGGACGTATCGGGAGTAGGGTTTGCCTTCGGAATCGAAAGATTGATCTTGACGCTAGAGAATGCAAACTTTTTTGGCGAACCAAAGAAAACGGCCGTGATACCTGTTAGCGACGAAGAAAACGACGACGCGTTGAATTTGTTAAAATTGTTACATAATTGCGATATTAATGCGGAGTTTATTTGCTCCGGTAATTTAAATAAAAAAATGAAAATAGCTAATAAGCTTGATTGCGAACTAGCGTTAATAATCGGGGAAAACGAACGCAAAGACGGAACAATTATGGTAAAGTTTATGAATAGTTCCGCAGACAATCCAAAGTCAAAATCTGTGAATTATAATCAAATAGTTCAGTTTGTAAAAAACAATTTGCATAGTTGATACGAAGTTAATTCTTCCAATTCTAATTTTAAGGTCCCCAGCTTGATTGGGGTTCGGAGGCGACTCGCCAGCTTCGCTGACCACCCGCCCGCCCCGAGTCGCCTCCATTTTTTATAAAAATTAATTTTGAAAGAGTTTCCTAGTAGAAAAGTTCTTTTAAAACTAAGAAAAATCGTAAGGATCGACATCTATAGATATTGATATATGAGAAGGGATTTTTATAAGGTTGAGCCATGTTTTTACGTAACTTTGGATATTTTGTAGCGAAAATATATATATCTTTATTCTATATCTTGACCTGAGTTTATAAAGCGAAGGCTGTATGGGGCCTAATATTTTTATGTTTTCTTTTTTAGGGGCTATCGAGATTAATATTTTCCCAAAGTTGAAAACTTCTTTTTCATTGAAGCTTGATAAGGCTAATGAGACAATTTTCCCAAAAGGCGGCATATGAGTAATTTTTCGATTCTCAAGTTCTATCGAATATAAAACATCCATATCGTTTTTTTCTATGAGTCTCATTATTTTGTCTTCCGGATTATAGGTTTGAATTATTACTTTCGATTTATCGCTTCCCATTCGGCCTG
>JAITTR010000044.1 GCA_031286725.1 Holosporales bacterium
GTTAAGGCAGTTTTTGACAGTGTTATTCCAGTAATTTCGGCTATTGGGCACGAAACCGACTTTACTCTCATAGATTATGCCGCGGATCTTAGAGCCCCAACGCCAACCGCCGCTATTGAGTTAGCCACTCCCGTTTTATCCGATATTGCGTTGCAAATTGAAGAGTTTTCTTTAAGAATGAAACAATCTATTGCTCGAATTATAAAAGAATTTTTTCAAAAGGTTTTGATTGCAAAAAAAAGTTTGGAATCGTCTCAATTTGCTATTATGGCGATAGCTCAGAAGTTTGACGATAAATCCGAGAAATTCTTTGTTGCGGTTCAATCCTATCTTCAAAAAATATCTTTAAAATTGCAATCAAAGAAGTTAATAAGTTTAGAAAACTATTTTCAATTAAAATTACACCAATATAATTCCAAACAATCTGTTTTTAATAGTATTTTGAGAACTTATATTCCAAAGTATAAAGAAAAGTTTTCTGTTTTATCAAATCGTTTGGAACAAGGATCTTATAAAAAAGTATTGGGAAAGGGATTTTGCTTTATAACGGGAATCTCGGGAAACGCTATAAAAACCGTTATTGAGTTTAAGAAAGAAAAGAAAAACGGACTAAAAGTCCATTTCCAAGACGGCGTGACGAACCTATGACCTTTCTTATAGTTCCCTTTTGAAGTCAATCATATACTAAATCTGATCTTAGCGCAAATCACAGATAATCATAGTTCGTCATTTTATCCTTGATTTATCAGGGGGGCCATGAGATAGTAGTGTCGCGTAATGTCATAGTTTGTCATATTAAATCACATAAAAAAGCGGGGGAGGAGCGGGAGAAAATACAAATTGTGGACTTCTCATCCTTAAGACAATCACTTCGAATGTGCTGATAACCCTGGTGCCGATTGAAGGACTCGAACCCACGATCTCAGGATTAGGAATCAGTAGCGTTTTGTTCGTTATGCTCTTAGAAGAATTCGTTGGCCAAGCCACCCGCTTCGTTTGAATAATTAGCGTAGAGGAAGGAATGTTGTGATGCTCTTGTAGGATAAAGAGGTATTTCCAAATTCCTATATCTTAGAGCCCACGCTTCTTGTTCAAAAGTCTTTAAAAAATATTTTCAAAGACTCGCGGTTATGCGCTATTATTGACTCAAAGTAATCGTAAGTTGGCAAGCGTTGCTCAACTCATCGTTAAGGAGTAAAGATGATTAAATTATTTATGAAATTATGTAAGTTCAATTTTGGAGAATTCGAGGAACAAGAGTTTCGAAAGTTCTTAAGGTTGGGTTTTATATATTTTATGGTGGTCGGGATTTACTGGGTTATGAGGCCTCTGAAAGATACGGTATTTATTCAGCTTGTAGGAGGCATATACATACCGTATGCGAAAACAGTTTCAGTCTGTCTGATGATTCCGTTTATCGCTATTTATACAAAGCTACTTAGCATATATCCGAGGGAAAAGGTAACAACGATAATTCCTATATTTTATGGAGTCTCTATCCTGGTTTTTGCATGTTTAATACATCTATGTCAGGCAGGAATATACACTGAAACAATAGGTCGAACGATTATTGGGTATATTTGGTATTTCTTTGTAGAAAGTTGGGCGTCCGTTGTATTCGCTATGTTTTGGGCAATGTGTACTGACGTTACTGATCCAAAAACCGCAAAACGCGGATTTCCGCTTATATATTTAGTCGGACAAACCGCCGGAATAATTACTCCGTACGGAATTGTTGGTATGCCAAAAAGACTAGGATTAGAAACGGATTTTCTTTCGTTGATTATCGGCGGAATTTTGGCTTTTTCAATGGTTTATATAACGAAATATTTCTTCAAAGCAACTCCAAAAGAATTGTTGGTAGCTTTTGAAAGCGAAGAAGACAAAAAGAAAGCTTCTAAAGAATCGAAAGGGAAAAAGCCTGGCTTTATGGAAGGCTTAAAGTTATTGTTTTCCCACAAATACCTAATAAGCATATTCTCAGTAATATTAATGTTTGAGCTGCTCACGACTATTTTTGATTTTAACTTCAAGATGGCCGCGGGAGAGACATATTCGGGAACTGATCTCAGTCACTACCTCAGCATTTTCTCTTCTTGCGTTAACACAATAACCGTTGGGTTTTTGCTTCTGGGCGTTAGCAATATTACTAGATTTCTTGGAATCGGAACGGCTCTTGTATGCGTGCCAATTCTCTTAGGATGCTCGCTTTTTGGGTTCTTAGCGGTGGATTCGTTAAGTTTTTTGTTTGTGTTAATGGTCGGCTCGAAAGCTGTGCATTACGCATTAAACAATCCAACTTTAAAACAACTCTATATCCCAACGTCCGAGTCTGCTAGATTTAAAGCGCAGGCATGGATCGAAGCCTTCGGCGGAAGAATCGCAAAAGAAGTTGGCTCTATCTTTAATATGACTTTGCAACCTTTGCAATCGGTTTATGGTATTGTCGCCGGAAAAGCTCATTACCTAACGTTAACTGGCGTTGTCGGATATCCGTTAATTGCTATTTGGATTGTTATGGGAATATATCTTGGACGAACTTGGAAAAAGGCCGTCAATGAAAAGAAGGTTGTTTGCTAGCCTTTTTAAAACCGGCCTTCGGGCCGGTTTTTTGTTTTATTTGACAATCTTTTTAATGGACTTTTGTAATACTTTGAACTACAAACGCAACTTTTTGCCTATTTTGAATCGATTATATTATGGCCCGTAATCAAGCTTTTCGCTTGATTACGGGGGAGGCGACTGCCAGCTTTCGCTGGCCACCCGCCCGCCCCAGTCGCCTCCCATTATATAAAAACTAAGTTGCTTTCTCAGACATTGACCTCAAGGGGGCTAATAATTCTCTACCATAAAAGTTGATTCTACTCTTAAAACACAACACGACTTTTCTCAAAAATATATTGAATATTAATTATAAATACAGTATAATTCGCTCAGCAATTTTATTTTGTCTATCTCGAAGTGACGCATATTCCTGTTTTGTTAAAAGAGACAATTGATATTCTAGGAATAAAAAACGGAGATAAAGTAATAGACGCGACTTTTGGCGGGGGAGGGCATACGGCGGCGATTTTAGATAATTACGATTGCTATGTTTTAGGCGTCGATAGAGATCAAGACGCAATAAAAAGAGCTGAGAAAGTAAAAGAAAAATTTGGAGGAAAATTTGATTTCAAAATATGTAATTTTTCAAATTTATCCGATATTTTAAGCGGAAAATTTGACGCTATCCTTTTCGATTTCGGCGTTTCATCATTTCAATTAGATAACGCTGAGCGAGGCTTTTCTTTTTCTAAAGACGGAAGACTTGATATGAGAATGACAAAAGAAAAGGGAATATCAGCTTTTTATGTAGTCAATACGTTTAGCGAAGAAGACATTGCTGAAATTATTTGGAAATATGGGGAGGAGCCAAAAGCGAGAAAAATAGCGAGCGAGATAATTCAATCTAGAAAGACTAAAAAAATTGAAACTACGCTTCAATTAAAACAAATTATTTCAAAGGTTTTTGTTAATAGAACGTGCCTAAAGATTGACGTCGCTACTAAAACCTTTCAAGCGATAAGAATATACGTTAACGACGAGCTAAGAGAAATTGACTTGGCATTAAAAGGACTGCCCAATATTTTGAATGTGGGAGCGAGAGTAGCGACGATTTCCTTTCATTCTTTGGAAGACAAAATAGTGAAAAATTGGTCAAAAAGCGTGACTTATGCGCAACCAATTAATAAATCTCCAATAAAGCCGACTCGCGATGAAATCTTGAAAAATCCAAGATCAAGATCCGCTATTCTCCGCGGATTTTTGTATATTGACAATAGAAAAGAGAGGTTAAATTGAACAGGTCTCTGATTATTTCCGCCGTATTCTTAGTATTAATTGGCATAACCGTTTCTAGAATAAAATACGAGGTTGTTTTTCTTAGGAAAAGTCTCGCGAATCTGGATAAAGAAATAGAGACATGCAACGACGATATAAAAGTTCTTAGAGCCGAATGGGGCTGCCTCAACGAGCCGAGCAGATTAAAAAAATTATGCGAAAAATATTTAAAAAGCATGAAATCCATAGAAAATTCACAAATGATGGATTACGATAAAATTATAGGGAGAGATTATGAAGAGCAAAATCAAATAAATGACGACGC
>JAITTR010000052.1 GCA_031286725.1 Holosporales bacterium
ATATAGCTTACCTAGGAGACGTTTCTATTTATTATGTACAGGGGACCTCCGGAAAAATAGTTAGAGCTATGCTTCCTAATCTCCTTAGACTATCGGATAGAAATTATAAGTGGGAAGATAAGGTATATTTATTTTGGCGTTCTGAAAATAGTACGGTTTTAACTGCATGAAAATAACAGATAAATTCAAGAATTTATTTAATCTAATAATAAAAAGCAAGTTTTTAATTACATTTCCTCCAATATTATGGCTAATTTTATTTCTTGTATTCCCATTAGTTATAGTATTAAAAATTAGTTTTGCATCTCCCGTTTATAGCGTCCCTCCTTTTTCGGAAATATTTTCCTTTATCGATAAGTATTCAACGCAAATAAATTTGAATTTTGAAAGTTATGCGAGGATTTTCAAAGACGTATACTACTTGACCGCGTTTGTTAATTCAATTATATTGGCTTTTTTCTCAACCCTTCTTTGTTTAATTTTAGGGTTTCCTATAGCTTATGGCATCTCTTGCGCGAAAAAGGAAAAAAGAATAATTTTGCTATTGCTTATTTCTTTTCCATTTTGGATATCCTCTCTTGTAAAAATATATGCTTGGGAGAATTTATTCGCTTTTGACGGGCCTATAAACCGACTTCTATTGAATTTCCATATAATAGAAAACCCAATACGTTTTTTAGGAAATTTTTACGCAGTTTATACAGGAATGATTTTTTGTTACATTCCGATTATGATCTTTCCCATATATTCCGCCTTAGAGAAAATAGATAATTCATATATAGAAGCGGCAAGTAACTTAGGCTGTTCGCCCGCAAAAGTTTTTTGGAAAATCATAGCTCCATTTTCAAAGCATGGAATAGCTTCAGGCTGCATATTGGTATTTTTCTCGACAATTGGAGAATTTGCTATTCCAGAATTGCTTGGCGGACCGGATACTATTATCTTAGGAAGAGTCTTATGGATGGAGCTTTTTAATAACGTAGATTGGCCAATGGCTTGCTCTTTATCTATAATAACGATGCTCTTCGTCGCTTTGCCCGTATTTATATTTCGGAAAAAGTACTGATAAAATTCCTTTCAAAATTAGGCAAGCATTAATCTAATTTTTTGTTTTTCACCGAAATTGTCAACAACTCTGTGGAAAACACTTTTTATACGCTCGATTCTCTATAATAATTCAGACTTTTTACATTATTGCCTCAAAATTGAACACGTCAGCAAAGGCTTGGGAAATAAGCTGTCAACAGAAAATTGAGAGTACGATTCAAAAAATTAATATTACGTTAATAGAATTTAAAATTTTGGCAAACGTTGTTAATATTTTGGAAGGTATTTAATTGTATTATAAGCATTTATAGTGAATAAACATTAGAAAATGCCCTATATTGCTCAAATTTTTAGCTTGAAAAGCAAGTCATTTTAGCATACATATGCGCTATAATATTCTTATTCTATAAGCGGAGGTTTTGTTGAAATTTATTGCCTCTTGGAAAGAGTATTTAAATAATTCTGAATTCCTGGCTAAAAATACTGTGGAATCTTATATTATGGATATGGAATTGTTTATAAGGTTTTTGACGAATTTCAAATCTGAAACCGTAACTAAAGAAAGCTTAACTTCCATAACAAAGCAAGACATGCGAGCCTGGGTTTTGCATAGAAAAAACAAAGGAGATTCCGAAAAAAGCATATCGAGAGGAATTTCTTCAATTAAGAGTTTTTTGCGTTTTAGCATTAAAACAAATGTTATAAAAGAAAGCGATATAATCTCTATGAGATCTCCCAAAATAAAAAGATCGCTTCCAAGGCCGATACCGATAGACAAAATAAACGATATTTTGTTGTCTATAAACGATATTAAAAAAACAAATTGGATAATAAAACGAGATAAAGCTCTTTTAATTTTAATATATTCCGTAGGATTACGGATAAGCGAGGCTTTAGGGTTAAATAGAGCCGATATTGAAAACTGTGGCGATTTTATAAACGTTTTAGGAAAAGGCAGTAAAATTAGAATGGTTCCAATAATCGACAAAGTAAAAGAAACTATTTTGAATTATATCAAACATTTAGAATTTAAGAATTCTGAAGCTTTATTTGTCAATAGATTCGGGGAGAGGTTATCTGCTTCTGCAGTTCAAAAGCTAATAAGAAAATCTCGAAAATCTCTAGGTCTTCCAGATTCTGTTACCCCTCACGCCTTAAGACACAGCTGCGCTACGCATATCATTGAAAACGGAGGAGATTTAAGAAGCGTTCAGGAATTATTAGGTCACGCTTCGATATCTTCCACTCAAATTTATTCCGACGTTGCAAAAAAACACGTTTCAGATGTTTACGATAAATGTCATCCTATGTCTAAAAAAAAGAATTAGCTTTGTCCGTTTCATCTCTTTTCATAAAGCCATAATAGACTTCTTCAAATCATACGGAATGGTCACCTCTACTCTATCCGCCACAGAGATTGGCAAAGGTTTGCTCGCTATGCGCTTTTACTCTTAGGCCTGGGTTACATTATGCCTATATAGCGAAAATATTTTTTGTCCAAAGCCTGAAGAACGACTTATTATCTTTGTCTTATCAAAGAGAATTTTCTTTTGGGTTTTGTTAGATATCATAGAATCTTCGCTGTAAGCTGACGTTTTACATAGTTAAGCGGTAAAGTAAGTCTAGATTATATCCATCTGTTAATATCTGTTCCGCCTAATTATGTCTTTTTGAAAATTGGGAACCGTCTTTATTTACCAATAGAAAAAGATGTGCGAAATCGACTTTATATTTATAATCGGATATTTCGTCAAAGATAGCTATTTGGACTGCGGTATTCGTAACGTGATCCTAAAAATGGAGCAATACATAAAAGGGAAGAGTAACAGGAAGTTGACGCAAGAATTTGAGATTTTGAAAAAATATACCTCAAAAGTAACTTTCCGCAGAACGCTTCGATGACGTTAAAGTCCTTAAGATTTCCGTTAATCAAGGCTGCGTTCGCGCAACCTTTGCATCGATACCCACCCTCCGCTTAAAGTTCCAGACTTTTAAAGAGGTAGCAATTTATCTCTTAGTTATCCGCGGTTCATGTTGAAAAAACAAAAGTATAAATGGGGGCACAAGCTGTTGGCATAATTTTAGTTGAAAGGCGATTCCAACTTCATTTATTTTTTATTAAATTATTTTCTCTAAAATAAGTATTTTCTTCTAGGAATAAAAAGCGCTATGGATTAAGTAGTGCCCTGAAGAAAGGAAGTATAGAAGGAAGGTGTGAAATACAACAGGTTGATGAGGAAAAGATTAACAAAAAATACATGTTTTGCGGAGGCTATAACAGCCGCCTCTACGGCAAAAATTATTGGAATCAATTGTAACTTAGAGAGAAGAGGCTGGGTAAACTCTTCTTTTTGCTTTACTAAAAAGAGCATGCAAGGCGTTTGTAACAGTTGTTTTTAATTGTTCAAATGACTAGTTAATTCCTATAGGGAAAATTTAACTACAGATGGTTGGAAGCTTGCTGGTCTAGTATTAAATGACTTTTCCTCCTATCGCGTTTTCCATAGCGATAGGGGAAAAAGTTATATAAACGACATTGAGTGTTTTGGAAGTTTTGCTAAGAGCAAGACTTGTTAAATTCAATGGATATCCCTCTAATCATTTTGTATTATGCTTAAAAGAATGTGAATTTAGATTTTACCATACGAAGAGAAAATCTGGCTTCTTTCATAGCACCTTAATTTTCTCCATAACTTAAGAGATATTACTCAAACGTCAAGATTATTTTTCAGCTATTGTTTATGATTGGGACATAAAAAGTTTCAGACAACTTTTATGTTTTGACGAAGGATCTTTCATAACAAAAAAATCTTGTAGAAAAATTGTCGTTTACGAATTAAACTCCTATAATAAATAATTCATATTTATCGGCCAACTTTACAGTTCCTTCGAAATCAATGATTTGAGACTGGCCAGCGCCTATGGCTAAACCTGATAATTTTGCCATATGAGCTTCTATTATTGTATCTTTTCCAATCGTGGGGAAATCCATGGTTTTATCTTGATTTAATTTGGAAGTTTTTATAAGAACTCCGCCGTTTTTGGAGATTTTTAAACCTAAGCATCGTTTTATCAAAGCGCTTGTTCCCTCCGCGGCCTCCAAGCCGAGAACTATCCCTTCTTGAACGATAACAGCCTGGCCAATATCGGTTTTAGAAAGGGTATTTAAAACAAACATTCCTCTGGCTATATCCTGAAGATCAATATCGTTCGGCCTAGATTTTGTTAAGATGCCGCAGGGAGTTAGCAAAGTTTCAAGAACGCTTTGGGGACTAACGACTGTTAATCCTTCGTTTTCTAAAAGCTTTTTTATGCCCTTTAGAAATGTGTCGTCGCCAAGAAAAGCTCTAAGACCAAGATATCTCAACCATTTTTGTCCAAGGCTATCCAACTTTAGAGAAAGTAAGCTTGGCCTTTTTATTCCGCCGCAAAACAAAACTTTTGAAGCCTTCGAGTTTTTTATAAACCCCAAAATTTTGCCAACTTCTCCTATCTTAAACGAGTCATG
>JAITTR010000096.1 GCA_031286725.1 Holosporales bacterium
TTTTTTTGCAAAATTAACAATTAATCGAATTATGCAGTCTTATGAATATGTATGGCAACTAATATTATCGTTTACTAGAATAGTTGTAGAATCGCGCTGTACAAAAAGTCATGTCAAAAGTTATTTTTCATATATAATATTTATCCCTAAGAAACCATTCTCTACTTTATTTACCACAGCTTTATATGCTCTTGTGAACATTCAGATTGCTATATCGCAAATGTACAAAAGAGCGAGGTAGTGTGGCGCTAAAAGTAACGTGAGATGGATCCTATTTAATAATCAATACTTTCAAGAACTCAAGCCCCTTAGCAGATATTCCGTCATATTTATATAATCTTGGCGCTCAATGGGTTTGTGTCTATTTTTAAAACTGTCAAGAACTTCATCAATGTTTAATGAGAAGGAACGTACGGCGTTTGCCAAACCAGTTATGTAATAATCTCCTATGTGTTGTTCTAATGTAGAATCTTGATAACTAACTTTAATATTAATCCATCCATTTGCATCTCTTTCAAGTTCTAAAGTTTGAAATCCGGCATATTTATCTGTAAAATATTTTTCTATCGTGGCGAATTGTTCTTTTAGTATTCCCCAACATGCAGAACCTTCTGGAATTCTTTTTATGCAATCTAATTCGGAGTGTCGATTGATAAATTCCATGAAATTTTGGCAACTTTCCCTTAGCCGAGAAATTTGTGGAGCATCTCGTTGTAATATTAACGTTTCACTAAACGCCTCACGAACAATTTGAGAAAATATAATATTCCATAATATTCCTGTTAGGCGACAAGCATAGCTAGATTTGCTTTGTAACAATTCGCTTGCTTTGAATTCAAAAAATAGAGATATATCTTCCCAACTACCTTGATACTTTTCATCAAGATAGTCTGGTCTTAAAGACTGTTCTAGTCCATGACCAACTTCATGAATAGTCTTTATAGTAGTAAAAACAGGACTCTGTAATTCCATACGTATTTGATTTTGATCATTAATGAAACCAGCTTTCAATAATGATCCATCTAAATTTATTACGGTAAAACACGCTTCGTCAAGCAGACTGTCCACCATAGGCATAAGGCGATCTCCAAATCTGGAATTTGACAAAACGTTTTGGTAAAATTCAGAAGTCATTTTTTTAACTTCTTCAGCCATGCTAGCTTGGCGCGAACTCGGACATGTAGGACATTTATATTCTTCGCAGGGCGTGACGATTTCAGAAATGTGTTCCTCGATTAATGGCAATAACGCTAATTCACGGTCACGCAATTCACTTAAAATTTCTCCCTCTACTTCTGCAGATATTGCCCCTTGTATTAAAGTAACAATAAAAATTATTAATAATGATTTTATTTTCATAATTTCTCCAACAAAATAACAAGCAAATAGTAATCAAACCAAACTACAAGTACGTCATTACTCCCTCTGGGCTATGATGAGCAGGATTAGAGTATTCAAGACAACTTTGTAAACTGATTTGCATAAACTTAATTATATCATGTATTAATGCCTATTAGATTATATTTAAGTCTGCAAAGTAGCAAAATCAAGGTTCGCATCTATTGATGAATAGCATACGTTTTATGAATATGTATGGCAACTAATGGTTTCTTCTCAAAATGTCTAAAAATCAAGCCTTTTATTGAATTTACGGAATTTTTCCTTATAGCGTCTATATCTGACGAATGCTTTACAATTTCGCTTGTTATACTTTTTCGTATCATTTTTTCTAATCTATCTATAACCTCTTTGTCCATATATATTCCATGAACGGAAACGGCTGGAGAATCTAGCATAGTATTGTTTTCCGTCAAAACCATACTAACGCTAACGAGTCCGTTATAAGACATTAATTCCCTTTCTCTAATAGCTTTTGAATTAATAGGAATTAAATCGCTACCGTCTAATGCGTTGAAGATCACGTCTCTATGGCTTATTTTCTTCAAACGTCCGTTTAAGACGCTAATTATATCTCCGGATTGAACGACCATAGTCTCATGTATGCCGTTTTCTTGAGCGAATTTTGCGTGAGCATGGAGCATCATTGCGTCTCCATGGATGGGGATAACCGTCTTAGGATTGAGCCAAGCGAACATTTTTTTAATAGCTTTTTTATTTGGATGTCCGGAAACATGCATATCCTCTTCGGTATCAGTCGTCACTATTTCCGTTCCTTGTTTTACAAGGGAATTTTGCATTTCTCTTATTTCAAGTTCATTTCCCGGAATAGCTTTTGACGAAAAAAGAACCGCGTCGTTTTTTCCTAATTTTATCACCCTATTTTCTCCTCTAGACAGTCGGAATAGAGCTGATTTAGACTCTCCTTGAGATCCCGTACAAATTAAAAGAACCTTTGAAAAAGGCATAGACGCGGCTTCCTCGTCAGATACGACGGCGGAAATAGCGTTTTTAAATTCTTTTGAAAAATAAGACGTAGAGGATACGGCGTTTATCATTCTATTTATAGATCTTCCGATGATTGCGACTTTTCTTCCCAGGGACTTTGCTACGCTAAAAATCGTTGCCATTCTCGCGACATTTGACGCAAAACAAGTGACGGTTATTCTTTTTTCGGAGTATTGAGACATGACTCTTTTTAACGCAGTCTTAACGTCCATTTCGGAGCCAATATTATCATTTACTAGAATATTTGTAGAATCGCAAAGCAAACAATCGACTCCTTCTTTTCCAATAGCCTCCAATCTCTTTTCGTCTATCTGATCTCCCAGAAGCGGAGTTTCGTCTATTTTCCAATCTCCCGTATGGAAAATATTCCCGGCTTTTGTTTTTATATAAATGCCGCACGATCCTAATATGGAATGCGGTAATTTCACGTATTCAATTTCAAAACTTCCTACTTTAATAGCTTTTCCCGCTTCTATCTTATTTATCTTTGGTTCTTTTTTCCAAGAATATTCTTTGAACTTTTGAGCCAAAATCGCCGCTGGAAACTCAGTTACGTATATAGGACAGCGGAGTTTCGGCCAAAGGTATGGCAGCCCCCCTATATGATCTTCGTGAGCGTGAGTTATGAATATTCCTTTCACGTGATCTTTAACGCTGATGGGAAACGAAATATCCGGGGTTAAGATCTCTATCCCGTATTTATCGTAAAAAGCTATGCCTAAATCAACGATTATCCATTCATTGTCGTTTCCTATCATAGCGCAATTAGCGCCTATTTGTTCGAATCCGCCAAGAGGCATAATTAATAAATCTTCTTTATTTGCTAACATAATGTTCCTTTAACTGTAAATAAAAATCACCAGATTTCATTATCGAAAACTCCAAATATTGAGTCTTTTCTTATCCAACCGTCATATTTTCTGTTTTTATAATTTATGCCGACTTTGCACCAATTTCCCCGGGCGGAAATCAATTTCATAATAACGTTTTTTTTAATTTTCGCGATAATTCGTGAATTATCATTGCTATCTTCTCTGAGAATCGATAAATTTTTTGATATGGAAATGACGAATCTTTTGGGCGAGAGCATATTTTTGTGTACCCAATATACCTCCCCTTCCGGATCTTTTATCCTCCTCCAATGATCGTATTTTGCGGTGATAACAACCGGCGTTCCTAAAGCGATATACTCGCGAGCTATTTTATAATTTTTCCCAGGGCCGACATGAGCGTTAACTTTGTTTGCTTTTATCGAAGCGTAATAAGGAGAACACACTCCGCTTTTTATTTCGGCTAAAACTACGTTTTGAAAAAACGAAAAGTAAACGAAAAATAATATTTTTGTTCCAAATCTCAATATTCTATATATCGCCAATATAAACTCCCAAATTCCTCGCTATATTTACGCATATATCGCTTTTATCTAACTTTCGGTTAAACTTATTTCCTAAATCCGTTATGTCGATTGCTTTTACCGCTCCACTAACGTAAATCAACAATTTTCCATAATTACCAGAATCTATTAGATTAACGGCCTCAGCTCCAAAAGCCGACGCTATTATTCTATCGTTTATTGACGTTTTCCCGCCTCTTTGTATATGCCCCAAAACAACGGCTCTAGAGTCAAATCCTTCTTCTTTTAATCTTTGAGCGATATGTTGACCCGCTCCATTATATTTTAAATTAGAGTATTGCACAATGCCGTTGACAAATTCCGACTCATGTCTGAAAGCCTTGTCTTCCACAGCCTCCGCCACAACTGCCAAACAATGATCCCGCCCTGAGTCATAACATGCTTTTACCTTGTTTTTCAATCCCTCAATGCTATATCTAAATTCCGGAACCAATATAGCGTCTACTCCGGACGCTATTCCAGAATACATGGCGATAAATCCGGCGTCTCGTCCCATAACTTCAATTATCATAGTCCTTTCATGGCTTTTTGCTGTCGATCTTATATTTTCTATAGCATTGCTAACGACTTCAACGACAGTATAAAACCCTATGGAAACGTCAGTCATCGCGACATCGTTATCTATGGTTTTGGGGATGGCGATTATATTGATATTGGAGTTTTTGATAAAAAGCTCGCTAATTAACGATAAGCTACCGTCTCCTCCGACGTATATAAGACCCGCCAACCCAAGGGTTGAATATCCGTCACAAATGCTTCTTTTTACGTCGTCAATCGCTTTTTTATCATTCATTTTTGTCGATATAAATCTTGTGTCCGAATATATTACGCTCCCAGATGCTGTTAATAAATCTTCAGAACATAAATTATCGTTCAAAATAACAAAATCAGGATTTTCCTTAACAAGGCCTAGCAGCCCCCTTTTTATGCCAACCAGCTCGTATCCTAATATCTTAGATCTTATATAAGCCGCTCGTATAACGGAATTCAACCCAGAACAATCCCCCCCGCATGTAAAAATGCCAATACGCTTATTGGAACTCATTAATTTTCGTACAAAAATAATTATAATAATTATAAGCAAACTTTACCATATGACAGAAGCTTAATGAAATAAAAATCTTAAAGACCCTAGAAATGGAGTTTATCTTTAGTTTTAGGAAAATTTTATTGTTCGGTATTTGCAATATTTTTGCGTTTTCTTTTTTTTATTATTCAAATAATGACAATTATATTTCAACATTAACGCTTCCTTAATAAAGGTTTGTTACTCTAATACTAGAGTAGATTTTTATGGAGAAAAGAATGAATAAGAAAATAAAAACAATGGCTTCTATAAGCCTAGCCGCGCTATTAATGAATTCTAACTTTGTTTTGGCTAGCGCCGACGTTCCGGAAACGCCAACTGTTAAAGGCATATTCAGAGAATTGGGAGCAAGCGTTCTCAATACGACAAAGCAACATTTGCTAGATACTATCGCTCCTAAACTTGTTAATCTTGATGAGGAAGATCTAGAAAAATTTCTTGATGCTATTGGCGAAAACATATGCGCTGCAGGCCGAAAATTTAAAGTAATAATTACTCCAGATTCTGCTGAGAATCCAATGGGTCTAGCTCTAGTTGAGACGACGTCAAGTCTTCTTTGGACATATATGCGTCCTTTAGGGCGAACAGTTAAAACGTTTGCTAGAACCGGTTTATCAGACACAAAACGTAGAACAAGAGAAGGATTGCAAGGTTGGAGGAGAAAAATCGGAGATCGAGCTCGCGCCTTAAAGCAACCGCAGATATCAGATCAGATTGCAAAGGAAGAAGATGAGTAATCTTCAACTTTGACTGACGATTAGTAAGTTTTTAAAGTAAAGAGGCGGGGCCAGAATTGTCAATTACGACCGCCGTCTCTTTGAATACTAGAAACGCTTTTATAGAAGTAAAAATGAAAACTGGAGCGGAAAAGAAATTTTCGCTGCGGAAAGCAAAGCCCTGGAAGATATTAAAACGTTAATTAATAGTCTGTTTTTATGGATCTCAAAAAGCTGCTTTACGCTGGGGAATAAGAGCCGCCATTGACGAATAAAACGTAAATTTATAAGGCGACTAACCCGTCTTAACAAACCTAGATCTTAAGGAAATTTTTTATTCCTAAAAGCTTGCAATATTCTTAAGTTTCCTTGTCTATCTGTAATTACGTTTCTCTTTGTATTGTAAAATCTAAATCCGCATAATTAGATGAACATCTATTGAATTTAGCAAGTCTTGCTCTTAGCAAAACTTCCCAAACGCTCAATGTCATTTATATAACTTTTTCTCTTATCGCTATGGAAAACGCGATAGAAGGAAAAGCCATTTAATACTAGACCAGCAGGCTTCCAACCATCTGTAGTTAATGAATTAACTCGTATTAAGAACAACTGTTACAAACGCCTTGCATGCTCTTTTTAGTAAACTAGCCGCTTCTCTTTTCTCACGAATTCTCCTTACCTCAAAATAAAATTCATCAAGTTCAAATTCTCCTATTTTAGTTTGTAATAACTATTTGCCGTGTTATGATTGATTCCAATAATTCTTGCCGTAGATGTGGCTGTTATATCCTCTGCCAAGCATGTCAGAACACTCCTCAGCTTTTTTTAAATTGGATGCTGCGTTTTGCTAATGCGAAACCAATAAAAGAACTCTGAATTCCAAATTTACCATTAGGCCATCAAAGCGTAGAGCTTAAAAAAGACGATATTATTGCCAAGACATTGGAATATCGTTTTAGGTAAAGCAATTATATTACATAAAATTTATTTAAACTTTTGGGGGATAAAATGTCCGCGTGGAACATAAGAAAGTTAGATGATAAAACCCGATTTGTCAAGGTGGAGAGCGCAGCGGACCTTGACAAATCTTCCGGGCGGATATGGTATACTTGAAAAGTACCATATCCGCCCTCCGCTTTATATAAATCCCTCGCCAGCCTATAATTAAACTAGTTTCCAAGAAATTCTAGGCTAGCTTTTATTAAATGAGAGAATAGAGGATGAGGAGAAAAAGGTCTGGATTTAAATTCTGGGTGCGCTTGCGTAGCAATAAAGAAGGGATTATCTTGTCTCTCTACAATCTCCGGTAAAGCGCCATCAAGACTTGTCCCAGAGAATATAAGGCCAGCTTTTTCGAAGATATGTTTATATTTTTTTATATTAACTTCATATCTGTGTCTATGCCGTTCCGTAATCACGTTTTGGCCATAAACTTTTGAAGCTAGAGAGTTGGGGATAATTTTGCAAGGATAACTTCCAAGTCTCATTGTTCCGCCTTTGTTACAGGCTTTATTTCTTTTCTCCGTCGTATCGCCACAAGCCCAAGAGTCCATAAAATCTATAACAAATTCTCCTTCCTCGCCAAATTCGCCGCTTGTAGCGTTTATTTTCGCTATATTTCGACAAGATTCTATAATAGCGAGCTGCATACCTAAACAAATTCCCAAAAAAGGCAATTTATTTTCTCTTGCGTATTTTATCGCGAATATCTTTCCTTCAACCCCTCTAGAGCTAAAGCCGCCGGGAACAATTAAAGCTGAAGTTTGGGAGAGCTTATTTTCTATATTTGTAAAATTGTCTTCCGAATCAATCCAATCTACTTCCACTTTTGTATTATTAGCAAAACCTCCGTGCATAATCGCTTGGGATAAAGAAATATAGGCGTCTTTTAATTTTATATACTTGCCGACAATTGATAATCTTACGGTATTCGTACAGTTTAAAATGGTATTTTCTATAGAGCCCCATTTTTCTTCAATGTCTTTCGTAGCTTTCAACTCCGCGCTTTCGCCCAAAAGTTTAAAATGAGAATAAATCTGTCTATCTAGGCCGTTTTTGTGAAACATTTTGGGAATTAAATATATATTGTTAGCGTCGAGAGCCACGATTACATTTTCTTTTTTTACATTGCAAAACATCGACAGTTTTGCTTTTATATCTTCAGTTAAGTTTTTTTCGCTTCTGCATAGGATAATATCAGGCTGAACCCCCATGCTTTGTAATTGTTTTATGGAATGTTGAGTAGGTTTCGTTTTTAGCTCTTCCGAAACTTTTATATACGGCAAATAAGTCAAGGCAATGCATATTACTTTTTCTTTGCCAAATTCGACTATTAATTGCCTAAGAGCCTCTATATATGGAAGACCTTCAATATCACCAATAGTTCCGCCCATTTCGCATATAGTAAAATCAACGTCGCTTGAGCCTTCGATAATAAAGTCTTTTATTTCGTTCGTAATATGAGGAATGACTTGAATATCTGACCCTAAATAATCGCCTCTTCTTTCTTTTTCTAGGACTTTTTCATAAACTTTCCCCGTAGTTAGGGAATCTTCTGCCGAGCATTTTATGTCGATAAATCTTTCGTAATGCCCAAAGTCTAAGTCTGTTTCGCAGCCGTCTTCCATAACGAAAACTTCGCCGTGTTTATACGGACTCATAGTTCCAGGATCAACATTTATATAAGGATCTAGTTTTTTCATTTTTATTGAAAATCCACGGGATTGTAAAAGGGTTCCAATACTTGCAGACGCAATACCTTTCCCAAGAGAAGACATAACTCCGCCCATTACGAATACAAAAAACGACATTATTTTTCCCAATCAGTTTTCTTTATTATGCCCCAATGACAAGCGCTATTTCAAGACAAATATTTCAAAAATCTGAATTTGCTTTGTTTCTCTGGGTTTAGATAACTTTTATGGAATATAATCATTCTAGCCAACATTTTTGCAATGTATACAAGTCGCTCGAAAATAGAGTGAAAAGAGTTGAGCTATAGAGCCCTAAGCAACTTGGAATAAAAGAAATAAGCGACGATTTGTCAAGGTGGAGAGCGAAGCGGACCTTGACAAATCTTACGGGCGGATATGGTAAAATCGAAGAATACCATATCCGCCCCTCGTGAAATTAAAGCGATAATATAAATCTTTTCGACAGGGCTCTAGGAAATCAAGCTATCCCCTGACATTTCTTTTGGGGGCGGAATGCCAATAATATTTAATACAGTCGGGGCTATATCGGCAAGTTCTCCATATTTTCTAGAAAATTTATAATCCTTTTGTTTCTGAACAAGAATGAATGGGACTTTTGAGCTAGCATGGGTTTTAATTGGACTTCCGTCTTTATCAATCATATTCTCGGCATTTCCGTGATCCGCAGTCAAAATAATGCGAAAATTATTCTTAAGAGCTATTTCGACTATTTTCTTTAAATGAATATCCAAAAGTTCCAAAGCTTTACAGGTTGCTTCAAAATTTCCCGTATGGCCTATCATATCTGGACTAGCAAAATTCGATATTATTACGGTATGAGTTTTGTTCTCTATCGCCTTTATAATATTATTGGAAACCTCGCCGCATGACATATCTGGCATATCCGCATAATTTTGAACCTTTGGCGACGGGACCAAAGCGCGATCCTCTAGATCGTGTCGTATATCCCTTCCTCCGTTAAAAAAGTATGTCACGTGAGCATATTTTTCAGTCTCGGCAACTCGAAGCTGAGGTATTTTATTAATTGACAATACTTCCCCTAAAGTATTTTTTACCTCCGATTGCTTAAATATTATAGAGGAATTATTGTCAATTTCTTTGCCGCAACTAAACATATTTAATAATCTGAATTTATTTTTCAAAAGCATGAAAAGAAGTTGTTTTATTCTATCTGCTCTAAAATTTAACGTCCAAAATGAATCCCCAGGATTTGCTCCGCAATAATTCCCAAGAATAAAAGGAGGTATAGTTTCGTCGTATATGTTTTGATTATAGAAATTTTGAATTGTTTCTAAAGGGTTATTAGTTTTTATATCAGCCTTAGCGTTTATTATTGCGTTATAGGCTATTTCTGTTCTTTCCCAATTTTTATCCCTATCCATAGCGAAAAATCTTCCTTGAACAGTCGCTATTTCCGAAACGCTGATCTTTCCTTCCGCAATAGCCTTAGATAAAGTATCCAATCCTTCCTTGTATCCGCTGTCCCTTCCGTCCAAGAAAATATGAGCTTTTACGCTTATATTTTTGCTTCTTAGAAATCTAATAGCCCAGGAGAAATGGTTAATATCGGAGTGCGTCCCTCCTTTTGAAAATAATCCCATTAAATGGAAAGTATTATTTTGTGCGCTCAAGAGAAAATCGTTTAACGTTTTGTTGTCGCGTAGTTCTTTTGAGTTTATTGCGTCGTTTATTAAAAGAAGCTTTTGCTTTAAAATTCTGCCAGCCCCGATTGTTAAATGCCCAACCTCTGAATTTCCAAATTGGCCATCCGGAAGCCCAACATATTTCCCAGAAGCTTCCAATAAAGCGGATTCTTGAGACTTAAACAAACTCCATATATATTTAGATTTTAACGTCGCGTTTCCAAACGCTTCTTCTCTATACCCAAATCCGTCTAGTATACATAGTAAAACTTTTTCCAACTTTTTCAGTCGCAATTGAAAAGGACTACCTAAGAGAATACAATACGACTAATGGGCGTTGATTTAAAGAAACTTTTGGGAGCGAAGAAAACTTAGCGATATATTAAAATGAAGACGGGAGAGTTAGCGTCGACGCCAAGTTAGAGCGAAACGTTATTTAGCCGACTCAGGCTCAAATGACCAAATTGTTTACTTCAAGCAAGAAAAATATAAGCGAAGTTATTCATTATAATATCGATATGACAACTTCAGCCGGCTATCGAATAAAATCTAAAACGGCTATAAGATTTCAAATTTGGGCGACGGAAATCTTAAGACAATCTATCGTGGACGGATACGCTATCAATAAAGAATTGTTCAACAAAAATAAAACGGTTATATCTATGTTAAATAGAGATATTCTAAACGAAATCTCTCAATTACTTCAAATAAAACTTTTGCTTGATTTTTCAATTGGGCTAAATTTACTGGACGATTATGACCGAAACAATTTAGACAATCATGGTAACGCCAAATCCGCCTATCGACAAATAACTTAACATTCGACGGTGTCGAATGTCATTAGACAATTGAAGAAAAAGCCGCTATGCTTTTGTTGATAGTAATAAAAATGCGTTAGATAAAAGTAATATGTTGTACGCTAAAGAAAATCGCAAAATAATAAGCAACGATGTTCTTTTTTTGACATTACTTGTCGCCAATAGCAAATCGGAAGAAACGCCAACAATAAACAAGTTATCGTTGGCGGTTTAAATTGTTATACATGAAATATACTTGCGATATAGATACCTCTCTAGGAAGCCTAACGGCTTGCGCTGAAAACGAAGCGCTGATCGGGGTTTGGTTTGTTGGGCAAAAGCGCTATCCAGTCGGCACAAACGATTGGCGCTCTAACCCGGACCATTTTATTTTTAAAAATCTAAGAATATGGCTAAAAGATTACTTTTTAGGAAATTACGAAGCCCCCCAAATACCTATAAACCCAAGCGGAACAACTTTTCAGAAAAAGGTTTGGGATATTCTTATTAGCATTCCGTTCGGAAAGACTACGACTTACGGAGAAATTGCTAAAATCCTTGGGATAAAATCCGCTCGAGCAATTGGCTCTGCCGTCGGTCGAAATCCAATTGCTATCTTAATTCCATGCCACAGAGTAATTGGTTATAACGGAAAACTCATTGGATACGCGGGCGGTATTGACAGAAAAGCGTCTTTGCTAAGACTAGAAAATTGCGTTTTATAACGGAAATTCTTTCTATTGTTAATAGACCTCTTGCGATAGAAAAC
>JAITTR010000058.1 GCA_031286725.1 Holosporales bacterium
GCGTCGCTCCCGACCGACGCTTGTAACGCGGCGCCCAAGACCATCTCTTTTGGCACGTACTCAGCCACTGCGCGTTGTCCGCCCTGGCCGTCGCTTACCTGCGCCGCCGCGGCGCTGCTATAGTCAATTCCTAACCCGCTCACGTCGTAGGCAAAGGCAGTTAATATCAACTGATTTAGCCTCTTTAATCCGGCTTTAGCTTCGGATATGGCTGTCCTTCTCCTACCCTCACCGAATTCTCTTGCATAATCAGCATTGCCATTCTTTAATATGTTTCTATAAAAAGCTGCACGTAATGGCCTCAGAGTAGCAGTAGCATTAATTACATCTAATAGAGCAACAACAGGCTCTAAGCTATCTCTTCTAAAGTCCGCTTTATTTAAACTATCCCTATCTAATGCTCCCCTTAAGTCTTTCAGTCTGCCAACCGCAGCCTTTGTAGCTCTTCTCAAATTTTCATCACTTGTAATAAAAGTCCACGCCTGAATAACATTATCATTGCTTTCAAGGAAAATGTATCTCTCACCAACCCTTACTTCTGTTATCCCTCTAGCTATATTCAATAGTCCGGTCATAAAACAATATCCCGCTTTTATCTTATTGTAGTCGCCGGCAACTAGCGTTACCGAACCGTCGCCCCATATGTCCTCACGCGGGGTATGGGTTAATTGCTCAGTAGTAATATTGGAAGCTATGCTCAAAAGTCGGCTATCAACTGTAATTCCAGCAGCAAACGATACGTTTGCGAGTCCTACTAATAAAAGCGACAACATTAATAATCTCTTTATATTCATAATTAATCATTTACCCTAAAAAATCATAAGTTTCGACTCACTTTACCCCCCCCCGGAGCCGCTTGTCAATACTTATTTGATAATTTCTAAATTAAAACTTAGATTTTGAGAGCATAAAAACAATTAAATTTGTTTTTGAAAGTAAAAGAAATAAAGAAATTTTGAGAAGATCACTTAGGAACTTAAAACAACAAAGCAGTCCGGGAGATTTCCCGGACTGCTTCCAATCGTCAAGCTAATTTAGAATCTAAATCCGATACCGGCTTTAAGCATATGAGACGCGAATTTAATTTCCGCTCCAGCTGCTTTTGTGTTAACAAGTTTTGTCTTGAATGCGAAGTTATATGCCAATCTTGCAAAAACTTCTGGCGTAATCTCATAACTCACGCCAATGCCCAAAACTGGAACAATCTTTGTCTTTTTGTGGCTCTTAAAGGTTTTCTTAGTTTCATTATCCCAGACTTCTAAATTAATTTTTTCTTTATCATCCGTTGTTAATTTATTGTACTCTTCTCCCATTTTCTTGAACGAGTTTGAAAAATCAAAGACTTTTAATATTTTTGAAGTATCAGCTTTGTACCTTCCAATGCTTATTCCGCCAGTCAAGAAGACCTCAAACTGAGGAGCGACAAGGTATCCAACTCTTGGCATTAAAGCCACAACGAACTGTCTTTTAACCTCAACGCCTTCAGAAGCTTTTTTGTCTTTAATCTTGGCTTTTCCGCCACATTCCATACCAACGTTTAAGTCAATACCAAGCATTACGTCGTTAATTCTGTGGTCAAAGCCAAACAAAGCTTCAAACAAGAAACCTGTAGCTCTCTTACTAGCGACGCTCTTAGTGTCGCTTATTCCAAGATCAGACAATCCTTTTTTAACGACTTTTTCGTTATAAGCTGTCATATTCTCTTTGATCTTGCTAACATCCGTAATTAAAGTATCCGTCACTTTTTTGTCTGGTCCCGTCTTGTAGAATATAGCCTTCAAATCATTGTCAGATTTAAATTGCTCTGACACGGCTTCTCTATACGTTCCAATCAATTCTCCAACCTTATTAAGCTCTGCTACATAAGCCTTATTTGGTTCTTTCGCAGATATATACACTCCAGATGTATTTGCTTGGTTAGCAAACAGATCCATGTTAGCATCGGTGGGGGTAAGTATAGGACCGGGACCGATAGGCAGTGCAGGAGTTGTCAAAGCTGTAGCGGTCGTAGCACTAACAGAGTAGAAGGAGACTCCTGCCGCTACGTTAGATCCCATAATATTATAGAATTCTTCAAGTTTACCATCTTCTTGTATTAGTTTTGTGACCGACTTTTCCAATAACTTGTTCAACTTACCTTTTATGGTAGAGTAGTCAGCCACTGCTTGTGGAGCAGCTTTGAACAAGTCATCAGACGCTATACTCTCATCTCCGGAACACAGTAATGTTATCAATCTCCCTAATATAGAAGTTGTGTCTTTTTTAGCCAGTATAGCCGCCAAAGATCCTGCATTTGCAGTTCCTACCGCCTCATAATCATGCTGCAAACATAAAACACCAACCTGCCCGGTGTTGCTCAGTAGATCTGCCAGTATGGCCGCGATGGCATTACGGATCGCCTCGCTGTGTTCTTGCATTTTTTCTTTGTCCCACGTCGCCTTCGCCTTGGTAAGTAGAGCAGTCATTTTGCCGACCAAATCGTCATATAATTTTGTCCCTTTTTTAATAAACTGGTCTTTGTCATACTTTACGCTCGCTTTGTTAAACGAAGCTCCTAAATTTGCTCCAACATAAAATCCACCGTCATTACAAAGAGTGGAACCCGCCGGAACGGAACCAACCGCAGCCATGATTCCGGCCACTAGTACTTTATTCATTTTCATGAATTTCTCCAAAAAAAATAATTACCTTTGATTCTGATTTAACAACATAAAAGAGTTCCCTGCAAGCCGGAGGACGCAAAAGAAAGAAGAGAATTTATATAAGCGTTGTTTTTTTGCAACATCGAGAAAAAGAAGCTACCTCATATAATAAGACTTAGAGAGCTAGACGCTTTATATATGTTGCATATTAGCGACAAACAAGAACGTTTCGTTATTTAATCGTTCGAAATCTTTTGCTACGCTTAGTTTTAAATGTAAGAATATAAAGAGATACGTTAGTTTGAGGCGTTTTGTTATGAATAAGAGTTTAATTCGTTCGTTTTCTTTATTATCTTTTATTTTTGTTTCCGAGACAATTAAAGCCGAAGGATATGACATCGATACGAAACAGGCAATCGAAAATGCCGCAAATGCGGAACAAGAAAATGCTAATGCTCAGGTTGAAAAATCTAACAACTTCATTCCTTCCGAATCCGGCGGGGCAGAGTCTATAACAGGTTTTTATGGCGGAGTTAGCCTTGGTATGGATGTTTTAAAGTCTAAATTTAATAAAGAAGATGATTATAAGGCGGCGGGAGACGATCCTGAAAAAAAGAAATTAGCTAAGAAAAAGAATTCTAAGACAGGATTTTTAGGCGAAGTTTTCTGCGGATATAATTGTCAATTTGGGAAATGCATGGTTGGGTTGGAAGGGTCTATTGGCATGCCAACTTCAAAAAACAATGCGGAAGTTGGGATTGAGACGAAAAATCTTGTCGGAGTAAAAAGAAAGTACACCTTTGGCATTGCTCCAAGAGTTGGATACGCGATAACGGATAGTCTTTTTGGATACGTTAATTTTGGAACTGTTTTGTCCAAATACAAATTTGACAATAAAAACAAATCTACTGACGAGAAAAAATCAAATGATGAAAAGAAATCAAAAAGTCCGACGAAAGCGTCGATGTTCTTGGGTCTTGGCGTAGAGCAATACTTTGGCCCATTATTCGTCCGCGGGGAATGTAACAAAGTCTTTAATAAAAACCTAGGAACTGTAGAGGGAACTAAGGCATCCACCGGATCTTACGTATTTAAAATCGGCGGGGGATACAGATTTTAGAGAATCTTAGAAGATTGTGATAGCTGTTTGCGGAGCTATATGTCAGTGTTCTTGTGGTATGGTTCCCGCTGTCCTTAATGTTTTGCCAACCAATAGAGTTATTATAGGCTCTCAGCCAGTCGCTAGCGTTATGGATTTCGTTCCAATGCTTAATATAGCGACTTTTGTCATGTGCTCCAGTCTCGCCAATCCTACCGTAGCTACCGCGACGGCCGCCGCTACCGCAGCCGCGTTAGGGGTTTTTACTCTTGTTCCAATGCCTTGCGTTCCGGCAATTTCTTCTCCCTGGATTCCGACAAAACCTACAGTATTGCTAAACTCAGGATCAGTCGTCTGTTCAGGCAATACGTGCATATGCGCTTTTGGAGGCGCTATCTCAATAAATATGCCAGGGCAATTTACTGTTACATAACGCGCTTTTGAAAAGCCGAAAAGGTATATAAGCGGGGAATTTAAACGTCGTCGCTAACGAAGCTTTATAGATTTCGTTAGCTGAAAAACTAGGATTTATTAGAGCTTTTTCGCAAATAAGCGTAAAGTTTTATTGTTAACTAGTATAGAACTGGAAAGGAAGCAGTAAATTTTAGTATATTAATTCCCCCTCTCAAGCGTATTGGTAGAAAAAAGCTAGGTCTTACAAGTTTAAGAATAAAAATGTCCGTATGTATTGTTATTTTTTGTCTAGACGAAGAAGCCGTTTTGGGAATTAAAAAAGTTATTAATTCTCTTCCTATAAAATTATTTTTGAAGTTTTTGATTGCGGTTTAAAAGGCAATTGTGATATTCTAATAATATAAGGTAGAATTTGTTCTACGATTTTGGTTTCTTCTGGGGAGGGGGATCATGAAAATTTCTAAGTATTTTCCATATTGTTTATGTTTCGTAACCGTTTGCTCGGAGATGGGGATTTGCGCTTTTAACGCTGAAGATCCAAGCGTAGCGGAAGTAAAAGAGAGAGTTAGAAAATTAGAAGAAGACGACCAACTGGCGGAAAGAGAGCTAGCTGAAACAAAGACTCGTACAGACGAAATAAAAGCCCAAAGCGAAACTATTACTACTCAATTGAAAGATTTAGATCAAAAAGTAACCGAAGGGGAACAGAAATTGGAAAGCCTTGCAACGCTGGAGGAGTCGTTTAAAAGCTTAGAAGCTGAGATTCAAGCCTGTAAAACGGAATTAGAAGAATTAAGATCAAAAACTCCGCCTCAGAACCAAGTTGAAGAGTTGCAAGCGTTCAAGGAACAACAGCAAGAAGAAAATACAAAACAAAACGCGGAATTGGCAAGACTTCAAATAAATTTAGAAAATCTTGAAAGTCAAACGTCTGCGGAAAGTGGCTCCAGCGGATTGTTAAACCTCGCAGGAAGCGTAATTCAAGGGGGAATGGGGCTTTTGGCGAAGAAATTGGACTTAGACGCTATAAAAAGCTCCGCAACGACTGGACAACCTATCCCAAACGAAGGAGAATTATCTCCTACCGAAATGCAAAGAGTAAACTCGATAAAAGCGAGCATATTTAGCGGAAAATCAGACGAGGAACTTCAAATCGAAGTGAACGGGTTAAATAGAGAAATCGCGCAAAGACAAGCTCCTACCTTTTATGGAGTAAACGAAACATACAAAAGCGATTTGCCGCTTATATATATCAAGACATTGGCAAAAGACGGAAAAAATCTAGAATCGAACTGGTCGGAATTTTGCAACTTTTTCAAAACCCCACCGTCGGATATAGATAAAGAAATCGCCAACATTTTTTATGAAGCGGCCAAGAGAAATCCAAATATAACTCTTCAAGATATGAGAACGCTTGTGAATCTAGTGTTTTTTGGAGAACCTAAAAAAGAAATGCCTCTGAATCCTCAGATAATGCAGCCTATACCGGAATCACAGACGCAACCTGCGCAAATATCTCAGGCTAATCAACTCCAGCCTACCCAGCAAATTTTACTTGGCCAAACGTCACAAAATCTTCAGACGCCTCAGTCTCCGCCTTTACCAATTCAACCAATGCAGTTGCGACAAGACATTCAAACAAACCAGCCTATACAACCGATTCAGCCTACTCAAATGTCTCAGATAATGCCGCTTACCCCAAATCAACAGGTTCAAGTTGGACAAATAGTACAGAGTTCGGTTGGACAGGGTCAATCGGAGACGCTACAGAATTCTCCAATGAATAAGAGTCTGCCAATTCAATCCATACAATCGGCTCCGCCTGCTCAATTAGTTCAATCGGTTCAGCCAGGACAAACATTACAAAATCCTCAGGTAAAGCAATCTATACCAAGTCAGCAAGCACAACTCGGCCAAATACCTCAGGTTAATCAACTCCAGCCTGCCCAGCAAACTTTGTCTATACAGACGCCTCAAAATCTTCAAGCGCCTCAGTCGCCGTCTGTGTTAGCTCAACCAGCACAGTTACGGCAAGGCGTTCAGACGAGTCAACAGCCTATACAACCGGCTCCGTCTGCTCAAATACCTCAGAGTTCTAAGATAATGCTGCCTACGTCAAATCAACAGGTTCAATCTGAGACGCTACAGAACTCTCAAATTAGCCAAAGTCAGCAGATAGTCCCGGATATGACTGTCCAAGATATACGTGATGGAGCAAAATATGACGTTGTTAAGAATGAATTTATAAAAATCGCAAAACTATCAAATAAACAACTTTGAATTCAGGCCTAAACTATATTAGATAGTTTGAAAGACGTATCCGAAAATACTCATAACTGAACGTAAAATTGTTTTTTCGTTTTATTATAAGTTTAGCTTGATTAAGGTTTAAGATGTTGTAGAGTACAAAAAATAACAAACCCGTTACTAGTGGCATAATTAAGCTATACTTGAATTAGTTAAAAATTGACCGAATGGACGAATCGTAAAGAAAAACATACCCCCATTTTGCTCAAATCTTTAACATTACCGAATCAATTAGAATTTTTAAGAAAGCAGCGGAGGACATATACCCAACGAAGTTGGCTACATTCCTTTAATTTGCGCATAATATATTCATTTTCAACTTTAATGATAGAATTGTTCCACGTGAAACAGTTAAACTGAGAGCAAAAAAAATCTTGAGCCGATTTGTCAAGGTAGAGAGCGAGAGAAGCGAGCGGACCTTGACAAATCTTTTGGGCGGATATGGTATAATTAAAAATACCATATCCGCCCTCAGAGAAATTAATAAAAAGTAAGCTTAACCAATTCCCAACAAATGTCGTCTACAATACATAACGCCAGAAATCGCCGTAACAATTGCTGAAATCCAAAATAAAAATTCTCCAATCATAGACAAGTAATGGCAATCGATCGCCTTAGAATACATTAATAACGCGATAGAGATCATTTGAGACGCTGTTTTCCATTTAGCTAATTTCGACGTTCTAAAAGATTTATGACGAAAGGTCACGGCGTCTCTTATTCCGGATATTATTATTTCTCGGCACAAAATAACAGCGGCGGGAATAATTGCGAAAATTGAGACAAAATCAAACCCGACAATAAATAAAATAGCGACGGCAGTTAAAATCTTATCCGCCATAGGATCTAACATTTGTCCTAATTTGGTGGTTTGTTTGTGAGTCCTAGCGTAATAACCGTCTAAAAAATCGGTTGCGCAACATATCAAAAATATGCTTAAAGACAAATAAATTCCAAATTTAGATCGCGAAAAAAATCCAAAGGCGAAAAATGGCAGAATTATTATTCTTGACATTGTCAAAATATTAGGAATATTCACTATTTTTCTCATTTCTTGCCTTCGTTAAAAAAATTAAAAATCGCTTGAGCATAATGCTCGCTAATTCCTTTTACCATTTTTAAATCGTCTAACGAAGCTTTTTTTACGCTTTCCACAGAACCGAAATACTCTAATAGCCTCTTTTTTCTTAAGCTGCCGACAGAATATATATTGTCGAGTTCTGATTTAGACAATAGTTTATTCCTTTTCTTTCTATGAAACGTTATCGCTTCTTTATGAGCTTCGTTTCTTAATCTTATTAAAAAATTCAATAAATCGCTTTTTTCGCCAAGAATTATTTCTTCTCCGCATGGAAAAACTATCTTTTCGTCGCCTATTTTCCTGTGATTTTGTTTGGCTATTCCTATTATTTTACAATCTTGCCCTAATTCTTTTAAAACTTGATTTACGGCGGAAACTTGATTTTTCCCGCCGTCTATAACTAAAAGATCGGGAACTTCCGGAATGCTTTCAGATTTAAACCTTTTCTGTAAAACGAATTTCATCATATTTAAATCGTCTCCGGAATTTGCGGTTTTTGCGTCTATGTGAAATTTTCTAATTTTATCCTTCCTAAGTCCTCCGTTTTCAAAAACTACCATTACCCCGCAAGCGCTTGTTCCTTGGATATGGCTGTTGTCATAAGTCTCTATTCTGTTAATCTTAGAAACTCCTAATAGTCCTGACAACTCAGATAAAAGTTTGTCGTATTCGCTTGAAGAATCCTTATTTAGTCTTATTTTAGCGTTATTGACACAAGAATCTATAATTTTTTTGTAGACTCCTCTATTGCCAAAAACTATTTTCACTTTCTTTTTATATTGTCTAAAAATAAAATCTACTATGAAATTCTTCTTTTTTATTTCAACGTTTGCGACTATAAGCGACGGAATCATTACGCTTATATAAAATTGCGTTATAAAGGATTCTATAATCTCCGATTCGCTGATGAATTCAAAAGAATTCTGAACAACAAAACTCTCGGTCCCGACATTCCTTCCGTTTCTAAAAAAAGAAACGAAAACAACGGAAACTTCGGTTCCCTTCGAAACGGCCATAAAATCAATCGACGACGCTTCGGATATCTGAACGTATTGCTTAGATTGTATTTCGCTTATAGACTTTATCTTATCTCGAATTATAGCCGCTTTTTCAAAATCAAGATTTTTTGAGGTTTCTCTCATTTCTTTAACTAAAGCGGATCTTACTATTTCATCTTCCCCAATCAGCAGTTTTCTCGCAAAATCTACGTCTTTACAATATTCGTCTTTAGAAATTTTCCCAACGCACGGAGCCGAACATCTTTTTATAAAATATTGCAAACAAGGCCTTTTTCTATTAGAAAAATAATTATCCGTACAACTTCTCAATAAAAATGTCTTTTGAATTATCTTTAACGTTTCCTCTAAAGCGTTAACGGCGGGATATGGGCCGAAAAAATTATTTCCAGGCCTTTTGGTCGTTCTATATTTAAATATCCGAGAAAAGTTGGTTGTCTCGCCTATAACAATATAAGGAAACGTTTTATCATCTTTTAATAAAATATTATAAAACGGTTTTAATTGTTTTATTAAATTATTCTCAAGAATAAAAGCTTCTACTTCCGAATTTGTAATAATAGTTTCAACTTTGAAAACATTAGAAACCATCATTTTCAATCTATTCGGCATTTTCTCAGTTCGAGTATATGATATAAGTCTATTCTTTAAATACTTAGCTTTTCCAACATAAATAACCGTACTTTTTTTATTAATCATTTTATAAACGCCGGGCATTAGCCCAGCGTTTTCTGCCGCGTTTCGTATTATATCCACAATTTCGGCAAATTTCTGATCCATACTCTCAGCCTTAATGCCAAAAACGGCTGAAAAACAGCCGTTAAATAAGAATCGTTATACGTCTTTCATAGACAATTTTATTCTATTTTTGTCGTCTATATCTATAACCTTTACCTTAACGCCTTGTCCAACTTTCAAAACGTCGGAAACGGCTCTTATTCTGGTTTTAGATATGTTGCTTATATGAACCAACCCCTCTCGATTTCCTATCGAAACAAAGGCTCCAAAATCAGTTATTTTAACGACTTTGCCATTAAATGTCGAACCTATCTCCGGCATATGGCATATTGATTTTATTGAGTCGATAGCCTGTTCCATCATCGCTTTATCGGCGGAAAAAACAGAAACGGTTCCGTCCTCGGAAATATTGATTTTCGTCTTGGTAATCTCGCAGATTTCTTTTATTATTTTACCTCCGGGCCCTATAAGGTCCTTTATCTTATCTTTAGAAATTACGACTATTTCGACTCTTGGAGCGTTCTCGTTTAATTCTTTCTTAGGACTAGAGATCGTATTATTCATGATTCCTAAAATATGCATTCTCCCAGTTTTTGCTTGATCCAGAGCGGTTTTTATTATTTCTTTATTTATGCTAGTTATTTTTATGTCCATTTGCAGGGCTGTTATTCCGTTTTCCGTCCCAGCCACTTTGAAATCCATATCTCCGAGATGATCTTCATCTCCCATAATATCCGAAAGCACTACATAATCCTTGTCCTCTTTAATTAGCCCCATCGCGATGCCCGCTACCGGCGATTTTAAAGGCACTCCGGCAGACATCATAGAAAGAGACGATCCGCAAACCGTAGCCATTGAAGACGAGCCGTTAGACTCAGTTATATCAGAAACGACTCTTACGGTATAAGGAAAGGTTTCTTGACTTGGAAAGACCGGTTGCAAAGCTCTCCAAGCTAATTTTCCATGGCCTATTTCCCTTCTCCCTGGAGCTCCTAACCTACCGACTTCCCCAACAGAAAACGGAGGGAAATTATATTGCAATAAGAATCTCTCAGTCCTATCCCCAACGATATCGTCTATAACCTGTTCGTCTGAACTAGAGCCCAATGTGGAAACGACAAGAGCTTGAGTTTCGCCTCTCGTAAACAAAGCGCTCCCATGAACTTTCGGCAAAATATCAATTTCGCAAGAAATGTCTCTTATTTGATCCAAAGCCCTTCCGTCTATTCTTTTTTTTGTTGATAAAAGATTTTCTCTCATGATTTTTGCCAAAAGGCTTTCAAATAAAGAATCTAAGATAATTTTCTCTTGTTCTTCGGAGAATTTTTCAAAGACTTCCGCTTTAGCTTCCTCTATTTTATTTCTTCTGTCAAGTTTTGCCACAATCGCTAAGGCTTCCGTTATTTTTTTCTTAGAAAGTTTTTCAATCTTTTTAAGAAGATCAGAATATTTTTCGTCGAAAGAAACAGTTTTCGCAACAGGTTTCTCGGCTTTTGCTTTAATAGACTCTATCATTTTCAAAACCGGCTGAAACGCTTCAAATCCAAATGTCACAGCATCTAGCATTACGTCTTCAGACAATTCTTGAGCTTCAGACTCGACCATTAAAATTCCTTCGCTTGTGCCCGCGACTATCAAATCTAATTTATTTCCTTTCAAAGATTTTGAAGGATTTAACACAAAACCGTCAGCTTTGCTATATCCTACTTTGCATCCCGCGATCGGTCCTAAAAACGGAACGCCCGAAATAATCAATGCGGCAGAAGAACCAATAAGAGCCGCGATTTCCGGCGAGCACTCAGGTTCGTAGCTTAAAACGGTACAAACAACTTGAACTTCATTTAAAAATCCATTGGGAAAAAGAGGCCTTATTGACCGGTCAATCAATCTTGCGATTAAAACCTCCCTGTTGGATGGTTTCCCTTCTCTTTTTATAAACCCTCCCGGGATCCTCCCCGCGGCGTAATACTTCTCTTGATAGTTTATAGTAAGAGGGAAAAAGCTGGCGTCTTCCGCAGTTTTCTTCTCGTAAACCGCCGCGCACAAAACTGTCGTGTTTCCATATTTAACAACAACAGCTCCGTCGGCTTGTCTTGCCAATTTTCCCGTTTCTATCGTTAACTCTTTCCCAGCCCAGTTTATTTTCTCAGATATAATCGCAAACATTAATTAAAAATCCTTTCTAAAATTCGTTTATATTTGGATCTCTTGTTTTAAGACTTACGTAGATACGCAGATTATACAAGAGACTCGATAGCAAAATTAATCTATAGCTTATCCTATCATAAAACTCAAAATTTTACTCGATAAAAAGATTTTCCTTATTAGCGAGGTTATCTCGGTTAAATAACTTGCCTTTAGAAAAACGCTTTATGACAATATTATACGGTCTAAAGAGGATATAACTTGAACCGCCATTTAAGTATAGCAACAAAAAAAGATTACAAAACGTGATTATTATTCAGAAATCTATCCGCTCCATTCTGAGTCCACCGGAATGGCTTCAGTGTGCGTGTATGCCTGTCCGGCGTACGCCATCGCTATATTCGGCGCGATCAACTGGGTTAGCCTCTGTAATCCGGCTTTAGCAGTTCCTATGATTTTCCTTTCAGGATAACTTCCGCCACCGAAAAACAGCTAAATAATTAGTATCACCGTTCTTTAATATGCTGCTATAACAAAGTTATCTCCTTATATAATGAACTTACTTCTATTAATATATTTTGTATATCTCCAGCATTTGTTATATTGCACAGATATGTTTGGAGGACCGGAAAGTAAGAACTATATAATCCGGACTTAAGCCACTACTTACTTATATAGTTTCATATTCACTAAGTAATAAATGGGAAATTTAGGTGGGAATGTTTAAAAAGAAATATATATTAAAAACAATAGAATACCGTAACGCTTTTGGCTTTACCCAGTAGGAAAGCCATAATAAGAGGTATATTCCAATTGAGGTTTTTGTGAAAAAAGTTTCAAAAATTAATTTAATTTTAACACAAATATGATATGCTAAAGCTATGCTTTGCATAGATAGCGGTAGATAAAACATCCCCGGGAGGGCGGGGGTTAGGGATGGCTTTAGGTATCAGAAAAAAGTTAAAAATTCGTTAATTTTTGAAACTTTTTCGAGAAACTCTTCTGCCTCATCTCTTTTCTGCAACAACTTAAATTTGAGAAAAATATGATTGATAAAAACTTTTTACAACATAAAAACGCTTGGAGAGACGAAGAAATATACAAAGAAATTTACGATTTCTCAATTAAAAACCCAGAAGCATATTGGGAAGCTCAATTAGACAGGCTTTCTTGGACTAAAAAGCCAACCGTAATGTCTCAAAAAGCGGATAACGGAGGAACGTTTTGGTTTCCCGACGGGAAAATAAACGCCTGTTACAATTGTGTCGATAGGCATGCGGAGAAAAATCCCGATAAGATTGCAATTATTTGGCAAAGCGAAAATTTAGAAATTTACGAAAAAATTTCCTACAAAAAGCTTCAAGAAGAAGTTTGTAGATTCGCGAACGCGATTAAAAAACTAGAGTTAACAAGAAGAGATTATATAACGGTTTACATGCCTATGATCCCCGAGGGGGTATATGCTTGTTTGGCTTGCGCTAGGCTTGGAATCCCATATTCCGCAGTTTTTGCCGGATTTTCGCCAAGCGCTGTCGCATTAAGGATGGACGATTGCGCTTCAAATTTTATTATTTCTTGCGACGCTAACGTTCGAGGCGGAAAAATAATTAATTTGAAAGAAAACGTAGACGAAGCGAGAAAAATCTGCAATAGAGAAATAAAGTCTTTGATTGTAAGAAGACAAAACGTCAAAATAAATTGGAACGATAAGTTAGACAACGATTATTACGAATTATCGAAAGATCTTCCAACGACTTGTTCAATAGCGGATACCGACTCGTTATCGGAGTTGTTTATACTATATACGTCCGGCTCTGTCGGAAAACCAAAAGGAGTTTTAATGGGAACCGGAGGGTTTTTGCTTTTTTCAGGGATGAGCGGCAGATACTTCTTTAATTTAGAAGAAGACGCAGTATTTTGGTGTTCCGGGGATATAGGCTGGATGGGAGGACACGCATATTCTCTTTATTCCGCTCTTTGCAATGGAGTAACTAGCGTTTTCTTCGAAGGAATTCCGACTTATCCAAGAAGTTCCATATTTTGGGAAGTCATAGACAAACATAAAGTCACTTCGTTTAACACTGCTCCAACGGCAATAAGATCGATGATGAAACGTTCGGAAGAAAGTTTGACCAATACGTCTAGAGACTCTTTAAAATATCTTGGAGTCTTTGGCGAAGTATTAAATAAAGACGCCTGGCATTGGTATTTTAACAAAGTCGGCAAAAAAAGATGTCCAATAGTCAATATGTGGGGGCAAACGGAGCTTGGTGGCGTTCCGACCGCTCCTTTGAGCAATCTTGACGAAATGAAAACATACGGACATATTGGAAGGCAATTCTTTGGTTGCGAGCTAGTCCTTCGCGACGAAAACGACGATACAATAACGACTCCGGAAACAAAAGGAGCTATGTTTATCAAACATTCTCTTCCCGGAATGTTGATTGGCGTTTTTGGCGATAAAGACGCTATGAGAAAAATGTATTATTCCCAATCAAAAGATTCAATATATTTTACCGGAGACGAAGCCTATTTTGATTTTGATGGCAACTTTTGGATAACGGGCCGATGCGACGACGTTTTGAACGTTTCAGGACATAGGATAAGCCCAATAGAAATAGAAGAAGTTATTGCCGGAGCGGAAATTGTCGCGGAGGTTTCCGTAGTTGGCTACCCTCACGAATTAAAAGGAGAAGGAATATATGCGTTTGTCGTATTGAAAAAAGACATAACCGAAGAACAAAAGCAAAAGGCGAAGATAATAATATCCGATAGAGTGAGGACAATAATAAGCCCCATAACTAAACCGGACGTTATTTCAATCGTCAACGACCTCCCAAAAACAAGATCTGGGAAAATTATGAGAAGAATATTAAGAAAAATAGCCGCCAATAATACTCAAGATTTCGAAGATATAACGACAATCGCCAACCCCGAATGTATTGAGGATATTATAAAAAGTATTTTAAAATAATTTTGGCGATATTTTAATTATAAAACAGAGATTAAAAAAAGAGGATTTCCACGCAAACAGGTTTTTGGCGGAGTATTCGACTATATAACCTTACATTCCGAGAATATCTGTATCAGCTTGGAATATAAGTTTGTGAAATTACGCTTAATAGATTTACATGGCATGGTTTGTCAATCCCGGCTGAAATTGATACTGTATCTCTATGGAGCATGGGTAAAAGGATACCAAACTAAATACGGCAACAATATAAAAACTATTGCATATCTTTATTTTTCGTTTCTAAGAAATCTATCGCTTTTTTACTTTTAATATATCTGCCGCTTTGAAAGTACCCAATAGTTGGAGCTAAACGCCAAAGTATTATCATAATAGAAAAAGACTAGTTTTTCTTCGTTCCAATAACTAACATTTATTCGAAAAGAGAAATATAACAGGAAACTATAGCTGCAAATCTAGATAAACAGTAGATTTATATAAGTAATACTATTCTCTAGTTATGAAAATAGGGCTGGCAAGATTTGCATTAAAATCTTTGGCCAATTAACCCAATTTTAATATTAATTTAGTATACCTGATTATATATGAATAAAAAAGCTTGGGGAAGTTATAATGAATGCCCAAAAAGTTTTATTAAACTTTGCATTAATTTCCTCTATATTAAATTGGCAAGAAGCTTCCTCGCACAAAATAAGCTCTCGGTTGACGCTTGAAAACGGAATGAGGGCTAGCGTGCAAAACCCCACGAAGATAACTAGAAGGGGCTCCATAGTAAACAAAACGAATTTACGAATTCTAAATGGAACTACTATTACTAATAAAGGAGAAATTCATAACTATAACGAAATAATCGGAGATGGAACCCCAGGAATTATTATTAACGAGGGCGTTATATACAACTATTCAAGTTACGTCCCAATATATAGCTGCTCTCAATCCGGCAATCAGTATGATTTTACAAAAACGCAATATGGCGCGGATCTCAGGGCGGCCGATATTCCGCAAATTGAGGTTGACGACAATTTGGAAAGTTATTACAAAAGAGTTTTCGGAACATACGCGAACGCCACGTATTACGACCTGGCGGTTGAAAGCGGAATAACGGAATTTCACGAACTGTTGGGGGCGAAAATAGAAAACGTGACAATTTCGGGAAACGCAGTTCAGGAAGAGCTCTCAATGCCGGATTTTTTCTCTGACGAGCAACGCGATAAAGCCTATCGCGTTTCCCAAAATAGAGAAATAATTTTAAACGCCGGAAATCGAAGCGGAGACATCAAAATCGATAAAGACTGCCGAGCTTCGTTTTATTCTATCGACGGGTACGAAAGCGTAAATCCGACGACAGGCGAGAGAACTGTAGAGACTGTCGACTCTTCTTCAAAAATTATAAAAACGGGAAGCGAAACGTTAGTATTATATTCGGATTGTTCTTGGTTTAACGGCGTAGTGGAAGTGCAAGACGGAAAACTTGACGTTATGACAGAAGCCGCCATGTTCGGAGGGGATGTGATAATAACGGGCCCCGATTCTAGCGTAACATGGCGAGGAGGGGCGAAGGATCCTTATAACAAACCCCATATCAAGCTAACGAACGGGTCTCATTTGAACTTTAATTTAGACGAGGTTAACGGATCAGGCGTATTTTCCGTATACGGGCATATAGAAGGCGAAAACGATTCTACTATTGTTTTTAAGAAAGGAACAATATATATAAAGAGCGATTGTTCAGGATTCAAAGGGCATTTGCAAGTTGATCCGGGAGCAAAATTCGTAATTAGGACAGACACAGGATTAAACGGACAACATAAAGGAGTAATGTTCCAAGGAAGCTTTGAGGTTACCGAGCCAAATGGAGAGGCGACCATCGACACAAGCGAGGGATTAGAACCTTTAACGGTAACTCAAGGAACCGTAAGGATTGTGAACGACGAAACTGGAAATGTTAATATAAATGAAATAACTGTTGGGAAAAATGCAAAAGCGATTATAGATCTTGGAGCGGGAGACCAAGACGCAATACTAAAGAACGCAACTATTCATGGAGAGCTAGAATTAGCGACTGGTGATGAAACTATATTTGAAAACCTAAATATCGACGGCGGGTTGCTAAGAGTAACCGGAGCAAATTTAGGACAATTGACTATGAATGGAACGTTCCGCGTTGGATCCGGTATTAATATGATGGGCAATGATATAATTGACACTATCGACACAACAAATACAAATAGAATCCAAGTTTATCCTGGCCGAGATTTTGATCTTTATATAGATTTAGACCCGGCAAGCGGCCAGGCTGATAATATTATTGCCCCCGATTGCTCTTTTACAGGGGGAAGCTCGTTAAATATAAAAGATTATAGGGTTATAAGTAGGCCGGTAGACGAAAGTTATACATTTAGGGTTTTAACTTTAACTAATCCTAACGCTACGTACCTGCCAATAAAAATCGGAACAGATAAAGAAGTTGAAGGAGCTCTGGGAATGTATAGACTATACGCGGAAGGAGGAGATGGATTTGTGACTTTAAGGACCCCAAACGCCACAATTGCCAAGAACAACGAAGCTATTAAAAACTTACAAACGACTCAATTAAACGCGTTAAATAATGCGTTTTTGCCTTTAAAATTGATGCATTCCGCAATGTTTTTAAACGTAAGCGATATTTATAATTCCGTATGTTCCGAATTAGATCCAAATCAAGCTTTAAAAGAAAAAACGGAAGATGGAAAAGGAAAATACAGATTTTGGGATAAAACTTTTGTTGGAACTGCAGATTTTAAAACTACCGGAAATTTGATTAGAACAAACAATCATGGAACGATTTTTGGATACGATGCCAGGCCTTCTCAACTAGAAACCGGAGCTTTCTTTATGCCGACAGTATTTGGAGCATATTCCGCCGCCAACATCAATCACTCTCTTAAAAAAAGCAGAGCCAACAACTATTTAGCGGGAACGAAATTATCTTGGTTTAGTTCCGTTGGTAGTGTAGAAACGTTGGGCTCTTACGGATTTTTCAAAACTTATAATCATAGCGAAACATATGGGAAAAATAATCTAAAAAGCCATCTATTCTCTCTCGGCTCAAAGTTTTCTTTTAATATAAAATTAGGAAAACACGTAAACCTTATTCCCAATATACTGGCGGATTATTCGTTTATAAAAACCAAAGACTCAAAAATAGAAAATATTACTATTAAAAACAAAAACTTACATAATATAAATATCTCTCCAGGAATCAATTTCTTAATAGAACACGGAGAATGGAGCGCAACCCTTGGAGCTAGGGTAAACGGAAGATTAAGCGGAGATATGAAATGTTCCCTAGACGGCGCCAGTATAATATCCAATACCCAAAAGAAATCCTTCTTCGCGTATGAAATGAATTTTTACAGAAGAAAAAAAGACGGAAGCAAGATAGGGCTCGGTCTTACGAAAACAACTGGCGGAGCGAAAGGAATAAAAATAAAATTAAGTCTTTCCGCAAAGTTTTGAGCTTAAAACAACTCGACCGATTGCCTTAATCGGCAAGCATAGAGTTTAGGATTGCAAGTTCAAGGCGATAACTGACGAAAAGCTTACTGATATTGAATGTAACAAGGTGTAAGTCAAAAGAGAAGGTCTATAAAAACAGACGGGGGAGGCATGTATTTAGAGATCCATCCTAATGGAGATTACAGTATATGTCCTAGGAAAAGGCAAGCTTTTAGGACTAGGAGTATATCCGGAGGTGTCGTTAAAGGATGTAAGGAAGAAAAGAGACGAGCTAAGGATAATAAAGGATATGGGCAGGATCCTGCTAAGTTAAAAAAGAAACAGAAGATAGGGACCAAAGAGAACATGGAAAATTCAAGGTTATTACTCTAAAAAAGAACTTTTAGGCCTTGCAATAGGCATAGACCCCGGGAAAATAGATGAGCTTGAAGACTCTAAAAAAGCTTTAGAAGAAGAAAGAGAGAGAGAGGGTCTACCGAATCGAGATCGGAATCCTTTACGGGGACACTACGGTAAGAATACCAATAGGCATATCGCTGAAGCTAGAACCCCCATTAGACACGCAAATACAGGAGATGGCTCTATATTAAACAACACTATACCAAAAATAAAAGAGATTATTGATAATGATTTTAGAGATAAAAGTAAAATAACTCATGATGAAG
>JAITTR010000097.1 GCA_031286725.1 Holosporales bacterium
GAGACGATATAAGAGAAGGATTAACTTGCGTCTTAGCCGTAAAAGCTCCAGATCCAAAATTTTCTTCTCAAACAAAAGATAAATTAGTTTCTTCGGAAGTCCGGCCGGTTGTTGAATCCGTAATTTCAGATGCCGTTAACTCTTGGTTTGAGGAAAATCCAACGTTGGTTAAAATCGTTTTAGATAAAATATTTGAAGCCGTCGCCGCAAGAGAAGCTGCGAGAAGAGCCCGAGAATTAACCAGAAGAAAAGGAGCTTTAGACATAGCGTCGCTTCCTGGGAAATTAGCCGATTGTTCTGAAAAAGACCCAGCCTTAAGCGAGATATTTATCGTGGAAGGAAATTCCGCCGGAGGTTCCGCCAAAATGGGAAGAGACAGAAAAACTCAAGCTATCTTGGCTCTTCGCGGAAAAATCTTAAACGTTGAAAAAGCTAGGTTTGATAAAATGCTATCTTCTCAAGAAATCGGGACTTTAATTACTGCGATCGGAACTGGAATCGGAAAGGATGATTTTAATGTAGAAAAATCAAGATATCATAAGATAATAATTATGGCCGATGCGGACGTTGACGGAAGCCATATTAGAACTTTGCTGTTAACGTTTTTCTATAGGCAAATGAGACCGGTAATAGACCGAGGATACCTTTATATTGCCCAACCTCCGTTATATAAAGTTAAAAGAGGAACTTCCGTGGTTTATATAAAAGACGAAAAAGAATTTGAAGAATATTTATTAAACGAAGTCGCAAAAGATGCGAAATTAACTTTTCATGATGGAGAGTCGGTAAGCGGAAGCGACTTTAAACAAATAGTAAAAACTTGCATAAATGTCGCTCATACAATAAATTCTTTAACTCCGCATATTCCTAATGCTCAAATTATAGAAAAGTTGCTCTTAAGCGGATATTTGTTTGATAAAAGCGAAGCAAAACTTACAGATCTAAAATCTTATTTTGAAAAAATAAGCGATAGGGAAATTAGCTATAGTGTTAGAGTTGATAACGAAGTCTTGGAAATAATAGAAAACTCGTTCGGTTCTCAAGAAATAATTACCGTAGATAGTACCTTTGCGGAATTTCCAGAAGTTCGTTCGATTCAAAAGCTCAGAGATAAGTTATATGCAATGTTTAAGGAACCCGCCTTATTAGAGTTGTTTGGGGGAAAAGACTCTTCGTATATCGATGGAGCTTTGGCTTTGTCCGAGAAAATTTTGCAAGCGGGAAGAAAAGGCCTTACGATAAACAGATACAAAGGTCTTGGAGAAATGAATGCGGAACAACTTTGGGAAACCACGTTAGATCCCGAAGCTAGAACTCTGCTTCAAGTCAAAATGCTCCAAGCCGAAGAAGCCGATAAGATATTCTCAATCTTAATGGGAGACGTGGTCGAACCTAGGAGAGAGTTTATCCAAGCAAACGCGACAAAGGTCGTAAATCTAGATATATGAGAATTTTTCCGAGGGGCGGATATGGTATTTTTTAATTATACCATATCCGCCCAAAAGATTTGTCAAGGTCCGCTCGCGTTGCTCGCTATGCGCCTTGACAAATTGTCTCGGCTCATAACAAAAGCTTAACATAAAAATCACAAAAAGTTTCACGCGAGTATTTTTGTATCCAAAACCTCGCAAAAAGTTAAAAAATCAAGTAAAAACAGTTTTTGTTTTTACTTTTATATATTCTTCTATACAAAGCATTTCCCGCTCATTAAAAGGAAATCTATCCTAAAATTGTCGTTGTCATCTTCAACCTCTTTGTGTAACTACTTCCACTGTTAACAGAATATGCGCATGGTCTACTTTTATTTAAATCAAAACGACATTAACAACATCCCTAAGGACAAGCGGGTTTGCCAAAATTACGTAACTTCGTAAAAAAAGACTTGACAAATAACTATAGTATAGTAGACTAAATTGGTTTTGCCACGAAAAGTGGAGGCGAATGGTGTTTGCTACTGTCGAATGGATTATCGAGTCAGTATTTGGCGCTGGACTGTTTTTTAATGCGGCATTATTTGTGCCTCAAGCTATTAAGGTATACAAAACAAAAAATGCCGAAGGCCTTTCTTTATTGACTTTTCTGGGGTTTAACTTAGTTCAATTGTTTACGATACTGCACGGATATATTCACAAAGATTTAATATTGATACTAGGATATGCTCTAAGTCTAGTATTTGCAGGGATCGTTACCGTTTTCATTTTGAAGTATAGGGGGAAGAATTATGGAGCTCAAAAGCCAGTTTAAATATTCAACGATTCCGGCAACTCCAGAATCCGAAAGAATTTTTTCTCAAAAAGAACACGCATTGATTGGTATTAGCCCTTTTAATGGCTACTATACTGAAGCTAATTTAGAGAAGATTTTTTATTGGGCATTGAATACTTTTAAAAACATAAGCGTTTTTATTCCCACCGAAATTTCCGCTTATACTCTTCAAGCTATGGAATATGAAAAAGAAAAGGCGCAAAAAAAAACATTTCGGCAAGATTGCCTTTTAAAAAACAAAGCTCTGCGAGCCCTTGAGGCTAATAAACTTTCTAAAACTGAAGCTGAAAATAAAATAGTTCGTTTGAGCGATATCAACGCTGGGGAGAAATATACGAAATTTTACGATAAATATGTTGATTTATACGATAACGACAAAGACTTCAGAGCAGGATCTCTTCTAACTTCAAAATGGGTTTTGGAAACCAAAGGCATTTTTTGCGATGTAGAAGACGAAGCTGTACGCGCTGCCGTTAAATACTTTTTGGCGGAACTTCCTTTATATCTGAATACCCCTGAAATTCTTAACGTTTCTTCGTCGTTGTTTGTATATAAGGATTTGCCTTCGCCTTTTTTGCAAAATATTTATAACGATAATTTATTAGTTTCCCCTGGCCAGGGTTATTTAACAGTTAAAATAGAATGCCCTACTAATAACGACGCTGAAGATTCTATGCGAAAAAATAGTATATACATAAAAAATATATTAAACCAAGTTTCGGGAAGCATTTATTGGAAAAATAGAGATGGAACCTACCTTGGATGTAACCAAAAGGAAGCTGAACTGGTGGGTCTAAGTTCTCCGGAAGACTTAATTGGCAAAACTG
>JAITTR010000002.1 GCA_031286725.1 Holosporales bacterium
AATTGCTTTACCTAAAACGATATTCCAATGTCTTGGCAATAATATCGTCTTTTTTAAAGCTCTACGCTTTGATGGCCTAATGGTAAATTTGGAATTCAGAGTTCCTTTATTGGTTTCGCCTTAGCATCCGTAAAAGGAAGTATAGAAAGAAGCTGTGAAATACAACAGAAAAGATTAACGAAATGAATTCATGTTTTGCGGACTATATAATAGCCCCCCTCTACGGCAAATTATTGGAATCAATCTTAACAGGTAAATAGTTATTACAAATTGAAATAGGAGAATTTGAACTTGATGAATTTTATTTTGAAGCAAGGAGAATTATAGGGAAATTTGTAAATAATTCCTAATTGTTCAAATGACGAGTTAATTCCTATAGGGAAAATTTAACTACAGATGGTTGGAAGCCTGCTGGTCTAGTATTAAATGACTTTTCCTCCTATCGCGTTTTCCATAGCGATAGAGGAAAAAGTTATATAAATGACATTTAGTGTTTTGGAAGTTTTGCTAAGAGCAAGACTTGTTAAATTCAATGGATATCCCTCTAATCATTTTGTCTTATATTTAAAAGAATATGGATTTAGATTTTACCATAGAGGATAAAATCTGGTTTCTTTTATAGCTTTAGTTTTCTCCATAAATCTAAAAAAGATACTACTCAAAAAGATATATCCTTCATATGAAATCAAAGCATTACGAAGGGAAAGAGAGTAGGTGGCGATGGCTAAGGCCAGATCGTTCAAATACATAAATAGGTGACTTTTTCTAATTTAAGATTTGAATACAATTAAGCAAAGGCGGATTTAGTCTTTTTAGTTTTAAAAGAATTCTACTTTGGCTAATTCAATAAATTCTTTGCTATAATTAATCGTGGATTGTTTTTGTGGGTTAACTAAATGTCTAATCTTCATATTGAAATTTTAAAAAATTTAGTATCGTTTAAAAGCATTAGCCCATCGGATGGCGGGGCAATGAAATATTGTCAAGAAATTCTTACGAGTTTAGGCTTTGATTGCATAAAATTAAACTTTGAGAACGTATCCAACTTATATGCCAAAATTGGAAATTTTAAGAAAAATTTGTGTTTTGCAGGGCACGTAGACGTAGTCCCGCCTCTTATGGGTTGGGATTTTGCTCCTTTCGACCTAACTCCCTCGAACGGAAAATTATACGGAAGAGGAACAAACGATATGAAAGGTCCGTTGGCATCATGTTTTGCCGCTATTTCCGATTTTTTAAAAAGCAGGAAGCAAGATTTTTCAATTAGCGTTATTTTAACAAGCGACGAAGAAATAATGGGAGATAACGGAACGAAAAAAGTGGCGGAGTTTTTGAAAGAAAAACAAGAAACAATAACGGGTTGCATATTATGCGAAAGCTGTTCCCCCAATAAATCCGGAGAATATATAAAAATTGGGTGTAGAGGCAGTTTGAACGTTAATTTAACTTCTATTGGAAAACAATGTCATGTCGTTAGCTCAAACAAATTCGGAAATCATATTCACGATTTTATAAAACTCTTAAGCTCGTTGGCTGATTGTAAATTAGATTACGGGAATGAAAATTTTACGCCAACAAACCTTGAAATAACCTCCATAGATATTGAAAATAAAGTCAGAAATATAATACCGCCAAAAGCCTCCGCAAAAATTAATGTAAGGTTTAATGATCTTTGGACTTTTGATAAATTAGAAGATTTCATAAAATCTCAAATTTGTAACAAAGTCTTATGTTCGTTCGAAAGATTCGGATTCCCGTTTATTGGATCAGATGCTGATTTTATTGAATTTTTAAAAAATTCAATAGAAAAAGAACTTGGAAAAGCCCCAGAAATAGGAACCTCCGGGGGAAATTCAGACGCTATTTCGATAAGAGAAATAACAAACGTAGTTGAAATAGGATCTCCTATAGAAAACGCTCATATAACAAACGAATATATAGATGAGCTAGACTTAATAAAATTGCGGAAAATCTATTTAAATATTCTTAAAAGTTTTTCTAGTTATTGATGTTAGAGTTATTGCGAAGTTGCTATTCCTGCTAAAATTAGTTTTAGAAATAGTTTTTATTGAAGCGTAATCTCCGCTATTTCCTAAATAGCGCACTATAGAACGCTTTTGCAACTGCTTATTATCCGGGGGCGGAAATGGTATTTTTAAATTATACCATATCCGCCCTAGAGATTTGTCAAGGTCCGCTGCGCTTTCTACCTTGACAAATCGGATTTAATTATTCCTCTTTTCTTAGATAAAAATGACAAAATGCTTAATATTGAACATTTTTATGCTCTAAACGCTTTTGTAATTTTATGCGATATAATTACTTCGTTTGAAATAACGCTTCCTTAGAGAGCTTTTGAATAATCTCAACATGGCGACTCTTATTCGAAGACAGGAAGGATACTGCCGTATTGCAAACTGTTTCTCTTTTTTCTATGTCTTATAATAGCTTCGCTATAAAATCTCCTTTTAGCTTATCGATTTCAACTCTTTTCGTAAATTCCTAATAGCTCTCTTCTCGACACAATATAACTGGACAATACGAACTTTGTCTTTCGAACGGCTATTAGCCGCATATCATGATTAGACACATAAATAAATTCAAGCGTAAGACCCGAATCCAATACCTATTCTTTCCTCAATTTTATATATAACGTATTATTAATACATACGTTTCCTTTGGGGGAAACGCGCTCAAGTTGTGAAGGGATGCTATGCTCTTAAGGGTTCCCATAAATTGTTTTTCTTTCGTTCCAAAAGGAAGTGTTTGGCTTTTGGGAAAAGCTCCATTTTTAACGATAGATTTTGGGAAAGTTCTAGTTACTTTATTCAACTATAGAATGTATTTCTATAGCACAAACGAAATTTTTTCCTTTTAAAATTCCCTAAATTTCCAGATTTTTAACTTTTTCCTGACATCATAAAGTTGAGTGTGGCAAGAAGCTGAGTTGGAGAGTTGTTTCAGCCAGGCGGTATGAAACCACCTGTGTTACCGGATGAATC
>JAITTR010000100.1 GCA_031286725.1 Holosporales bacterium
TTATCTATTTGAACTTGCGATTTAGTAATACAAAATCCGTGTTTGGAGATTGCTAAGACTATATCGTTAGACCTAACTGAACCAAACAGATACCCCGATTCGCTGGCTTGTCTTATTATAGTTATAGAAACGTCTTGTATTTTGAGAGCAACTTTTTCCGCTTCAGCTTTCTGTTGCAGGTTGGTAGCTTCCAATTCGGATTTTTTGGTTTTGAGATAATCCAAATTATCCTTAGTGGCTCTCAAGGCTTTTCCTTTGGGCAAAAGGAAGTTCCTGCCATATCCTCTTTTGACTTCTATAACGTCTCCTATGCTGCCTAGCTTCCCCACTCTTTCTACTAATATTACCTGCATCTCTTCCCTTTATTACTAGCTCAATCTTAAATCCTTTATAAAAGATACCATTTTATGATAAAACTTTGCAATTGTCTTTCGGCTAAGTGACGTAATACAATTGATTTAATTTACAAGTTATGCGTTTACAAATTGAATATATTTGTCACGGGAACGGATACGGATGCGGGAAAAACGATAATTTCTTCTTGGATTTGCGTTCATACGAAAGCAAAATATTGGAAACCGATTCAAACTGGAAACGATTCCGATAGCCAAATCGTAAAAGAATTATCTCCAAAAACAAAGATAATTCCCAACGCTTATCAATTAAAAGTTCCACTTTCTCCATTTGATTCCGCGAATCTCGATAATTCTAAAATCGATATAAACAAGCTGACTGAAAACAAATACGATAAGATCGTTATAGAAGGAGCGGGCGGAGCGCTTGTTCCTATATCCGAAAATTTCTATATGGCGGATTTAATAAAATCCTCGAATTCAAAAGTCGTTATTGTCGCGAAATCTAAGCTTGGATTTTTGAATCATATTTTCCTTACGGTTGAGTCTTTGAAGGCTAGGGATATTGGCATATTAGGAATAATCGTTAACGGGGAAGTCGAGAAGTTTCTTATAGAAACTATTGAGAAATTTAGTGCGTTGAAAGTTCTTCAAGTTATGCCTTACATGGAAAATATAAAAGCTCAATTAAAAAACATAGAACTTCCAAAAAACATTATGGAGATATTGCAATGACAATTTGGCGGCCGTTTACTCAAGAAAAAACGGCTAAGGCTTCGATAAAAATCGTCAAAGGTTTAGGGCCGTATTTGTTCGTTGAAGACGGAAAAAGATATTTGGATATGATCTCAAGTTGGTGGGTAAATATTTTGGGTCATTCAAACAAAGAAATAGCCGACGCGATTTATGAGCAAGCAAAAACGCTCGAGCATGTTATCTTTGCCGGTTTTTCTCACGATCCGGCTCAGAAATTAACGGACGAATTGCAAAAATTGTTGCCAAAAGAGCTTTGTTATTTTTTCTTTTCAGACAACGGCTCGACCGCAGTCGAGGTCGCTTTAAAGATGGCTTATCAGTATTTTAAAAATTTAAAGAAAAAAGATCGTAATATTTTTATAAATCTCGAAGGCGGATATCATGGGGACACTCTTGGGGCTATGAGCGCGGCGGGAAAGAGTTCAGATTATCATGCAACGTTTTCAGAGTTTTTCTTTGAAACGTTTTCTATAGATTTTCCAGAGTTTTATATCGGAGTCGAAAATATAGAAGAGAAAGAAGAAAAATCTGTTGAAAAGTTAAAAAGCTTTTTGAAACGGAAAGGTTATAACGTTTGCGCGTTGATAGTCGAGCCGCTGATACAAGGAGCCGCAGGAATGCGAACTTACCGTCCTGAGTTTTTAAATAGAATTGTTGAAGAGGTCAGAAAATACGGAATATTGGTTATATTCGATGAAGTAATGACCGGATTTTTTAGAGCCGGAACAATGTTTGCTATGGAGCAAACGACCGTCGTTCCCGATTTAATTTGTCTTTCGAAAGGCATAACTGGAGGGTTTTTGCCTTTGTCTTTGACTATTGCGACTGGAAAAATATACAAGGCTTTTTTATCCGACGATTGGAAAAAAGCTCTTATACACGGGCATTCTTATACGGCAAACCCAATATCTTGCGCTGCGGCTTGCAAATCTTTGGAAATTTTAAAAAGAAAAGAAACTCAAGATAATATAAAAAATATAAATCATTTCTATGAACATAATACTAATTTTAATAGCGCTATTTATAAAAAAAGAATCCAAGGAACAATATTTGCAATTGACGTTTCTGATGATATAAAAGCAAAAAAAGCCCGAGACGAGATGTTTAACATGGGGGTAATCATAAGGCCTATCAATAATTCTATTTATCTAATCCCGCCATATTGCGTAGGAATTGATAATTTAGAATATGTTTTTAAAAATCTTGAAAAATCTTTATTAAAATAATTACGCATCTTTTGCATATAATATTTCTAATTTAGTTACTTTTTATAAAAAAGTATCTTGTAATTATTGTTTTCTTGCCAAAATTCAACTATAATGCGAAACGAGGTCAAAAATACAACTGAAAGTGTATATAAATCATGAGACGTGAGCATCCCAATGGTATAGCATTATTAATTATTAGAACTATCTTTTGAGAGGTATGACTTGATTTATACTGATGATATCGATAGTTCTCAAGTTAATATTGGCGAAAGCGGTCACATGCCTAATCGTCTTGAAACTGTCAAAGACTGTGGGAAATTTGCGTTGTCTTTTGCTGTCGTTTCGGAATCGAAAGAATTTATCTTTTCTACGTCAGACTTTGAGGAAATCAGCAAAAGAAACGACGGATTAAAAGAATACGCAATAAATAAAGTTATATTTGACGATTCAAAAATAGAATTTGCTTTTAACAATCTATTAATTTTGAAAAAAGAATTTTCTCTTTATTCTAAAGACAAAACTTTATTTTTTATTTACGTTAAGGACAAAATAGATAACCATCTAATAATTGCCAGGCATTGTCATGATATTCAAGCTCCTTTGCGAAATATTTCTAATTTCTTGCAATTAATTAAAACGCATTTAATAAATACGCAAGATAATACGGTTAGAGAATATATAGATTTCGCGATTGACAACGCAAAAGAACTCGGCGAATTTACAAAAGAATACTTAAGCGAATGCGAAAAAACTCCATATAGTCGTATTAAAATTAAAAAATTGATTAATATCATTATTAAGCTTTTGAAAACTCAATTTGAAAAACGTAAGTGTAAAATAGAAGCAGGTGACGATATTCCCGATATAGAAGGTAGATATTCTTCTATTTTTTCATTATTTAAAAATCTTATCGAGAACTCGATAGAGCATGCGATTTCCAATAAATTAGTTATAAAGATATCTTTGGTTTCTCATAGCGACTCTAAAGTTGTCATTCAGTTTGAGGACAATGGGGAAAATTTTAATGACGAAAAAAGAAACAAAATAAAAAAGGGGCTAAAAGGATATTCTACCGATAGTAATTTGGGAATATGTATTTGTAAGGAAATAGTTGAACAACATGGCGGAAATATAAATTTAAATGATAGTTCATCTTGTTCTTATAATATTGCTTTGCCGATTTACAGGGG
>JAITTR010000009.1 GCA_031286725.1 Holosporales bacterium
TATTATGCGAAGGCTGGAGGCAAATATCTTTCCTTTCTAGGAGGTCTTCCTATAAAGAAGATAAAACCTCAAGAGCTGCTAGGGGTTATAAGGAAGATAGAAGAACGAGGAGCGATAGAGATAGCGCATAAAACGTACAGACGGTGTGGGACAAGCGTTCAGGTACGCCATAGCGACAGGGAGAACCGAGCATGACATTACAGCAGATCTGAAAGGAGCGCTACAAACGGCAAAGGAAAACCACTATGCATACTTCAACGAGAAAGAGTTCCAGGAGTTCTTGAAGGACCTGGCTCCTCTTAACACTCTCCGCTCCTTACAAACGTTAGTATCAATAGCTTAAAAGCTAGCCTTGTTTGGATGCTCATCTTTAAAGAATCTAGATTTTGTATAAACTTCCTAAATTCTATCTCAGAAAAATAAGCGTAATGCCTCTCTTTGACTGGCGACAGCGCTCCCCTCAAGGCTGCCGTTATGTCATGCTTTGCTTGGCCTATGGATATGGCTACGTCCTACTGTTTGTAAAGTACGATGCGCTGTCTCTATACATGCCCCCGCCTGTTTTTATAGACCTTCTCTTTTTTGGCTTATACCTCTTGAATTCAACATCAGTAAGCATTTCCAATGGTCTCCAGACATATGTTAATATATTCTCACTTTGAGGCCTAACATTTACAATTATACTCACGCATTGTTATCTTATGAATATATTAGGGTTATCTAAAACGCTACAGACTGTGAGTTGGTGGGCCCTGTAGGACTCGAACCTACGACAACTCCGTTATGAGCGGAGGGTTCTGACCAACTGAACTAAAGGCCCTAATTTGAAAATAATGATATTAAAAAAGAGCTGTTGAGTCAAGACTTTTTAAGGAAGATTAACGAATATCCTTAAAAATCAAATAAGTTGTTGAACAACCAACATCGTCTTGATTTTTATGATATGCTAAGAAAAAGTAAATTTAAGAAGTCGCGGCATTGTTCTTAAGAGAGAATATTCTGCTAATAATGAATTTCAAAGTATGAATCAGATCGAACAAAAAAGTATAAATTCTATAAAAAAATCCATTTCGCTAATAAAAGACTTTGTAAACTTTGAAGAAACTTTAAAGAAAATAGAAAAAATAAATTTAGAAATAGAACATCCGAATTTCTGGAATAATTCAGAAAACGCAATTTTGATAGTAACCGAAAAAGAAAGGCTCCAGAATTCTATCGCTTCCGCGATACGCCTCGAAAACGAACTTAGAAATATAATAGAGCTTATGGATTTATCCGAAGAGGAGCAAGACGAAAATTTAAAATTAGATCTTGAAAAATCCCTTGAAAACTTGGTCGCCGAGGCTTTGCTATTGCAGATTGAATCTATCTTAAGCGAAAAGCACGATTCGCTAAATTGTTTTATCGAAATAAACGCCGGAGCTGGCGGAACTGAAGCGCAAGATTGGGCCGAGATGTTGGCGAGAATGTATTCAAGATGGGCTGAGAAAAAAAGCTATAAAGTCGAAATAACGGATAAAAACGACGGAGAAGAAGCCGGAGTAAAATCTATAACCCTCCATATCAAAGGCCAAAAAGCCTTCGGATGGTTAAAAAAAGAATCAGGGGTGCATAGGTTAGTTAGAATTTCTCCGTTTGACTCTAACGCCAGAAGACACACCAGTTTTGCTTCTGTTTTCGTTTCGCCGGAATTAAGCAAAGATATAGAAATTGAAATTCTAGACTCTGATTTGAGAATAGACACATATAGAGCCTCTGGAGCCGGGGGACAACACGTTAATAAAACTGAAAGCGCCGTCAGAATTACGCATATCCCAACAGGAACCGTCACCCAATGCCAAAGCGACAGATCCCAACATAGAAACAAAGAGGTAGCTATGAACATGCTAAAAGCAAAATTATATGCCCAAAAATTAAAAGAACAAGAAAAAGAGCAAAAGTCGACTCAAATAAAAACGGATATCGCGTGGGGAAATCAAATTCGTTCATACGTTCTCCAACCTTATCAAATGGTTAAAGACACGAGAACAGGATACGAGAAAGGCAACGCTATGGCGGTCCTTGACGGGAATATAAACGAGTTTCTCGAATCCGCAATATCCTCGCTATAATTTCTAGGCAAAACCATATCATAAGAACTTGAAAAAGATCCATTTTTGTAAATGAGTTCGGGGTATAGTTTTCAATAAAAACTTTATAAAAGAACTCTTATGCAAAGAATAGGTTAGAAAAATTTTCAATTTAAATTTTATTTGGTATATTATACATACGTTAAGTATATTGTTAAAAACAAAATAATGGATAGATCGCAAATAGCCTTTCAATCTTCTGAATTGGCTAATCAGAATACTCAAGATATAGTCGTTTCGGGAGCTCAAAATATTGTTTCGTCGTCAAGTTCCGTCGGAGATGTTTCAATCTTCTCTATGTTTTGGAATGCTGGGTTTGTAATAAAGTTTGTTATGCTTGCGCTTTTAATATCGTCTATTTGGTCTTGGACGATAATAATAAGCAAGCATTTAAAATTAAAAAATCTAAATTTGGAAGCGGACATATTTGAGGATAATTTTTGGTCTGGAATCGCGTTGGAAACATTATACAAAGAAATAAAGGAATCCGCATTTGATCCCATTTCAAACGTTTTTTGCACAGCTATGGCCGAATGGGAAAGATACGCTTCTAAAGGAACGGAGTCTCTATCTTCAAAATCGTTGGAACAAAGAGTCGAAAGAGCTATGCAAATCGCGATTCGAAAAGAGATTGACGATCTTGAAAAGAATATGAGTTTTTTGTCTTCTTTGGGCACAAACGGCGTTATAGTCGGGATTTTCGGAACGGTGTTAGGAATTATGGGAGGGTTTAAAACTATAGCTTTGCAACAAAACTCTAGCATAGCCACAGTCGCTCCGGTTATTGCCGAGGCTTTGTTTACTACGGCTTTTGGGCTTATCGCGGCGATACCTGCCGCTATTGGATATAATATTTTAATGAACAATATCAACAGGTATATAAATAGATTAGAAACTTTTGCCGACGAGTTTGGCTCTATTATTTCGAGGCAATTTGATGAACGTTAATAATGGATTGCGAAAAAGAACGAAGCCTACCGTATATATAAACGTCGCCCCGCTTGTTGACGTTATGCTTGTTCTGATTATTATTTTTATGATAACTGCTCCTATGTTGAACGTTGGCGTTCAAGTCGATTTGCCAAAGACAAAAGCGGCGACAATGAACGATTCCAAAGCTCCTCCTATAATTATTTCTATTGATAAGGAAGCTCGAATTTTTATAGAAGAAGCTAATATATCGTTAGAAGATCTTATTCAGAAATTGCCTTCTATTTTGGAAAACAGCAAGTCCGACACAATATATATAAGAGGAGATAAAGATTTGCAATATGGAAAAATAATGGAAATAATGGGCGTGATTTCCTCGTCTGGAAATTGTAAAGTTTCTTTGATTTCTGAACCTGATAATTCTCCTTCTAAGCTTTCTTCCTATTCTTCGAACAACGATAAAAAATCCGTAAAAAAGGATAAAAAGGCCAATAGACGGCGATAAGTATGAATCGTTTAGCTTTCGTTATATCTTTAACACTGCACATTGTCGTAATATTTATTTCGCATTTTGGATTCGATAGTTTCTTTTCTGAAAAAATAAAGGATTCAGGATATGCGGTATTTGACTTTGTTGAAATAGGCCCTAAGAGCAAGGCGCCTATTATATCCGACACGGAAGGAAAAGTTAGCAAAACTAAGGCAAAAACGAAAGAAGACGAAAACGTAAATATTAAGAATCAACCTTCGGAGAGTTCCGCAAAGGAAAACCTTGAAAAAGAAAATAAAAAAGAAAATGCTCTTGAAAAGAAAAGCGATAATCAAAAAGAAGAAAAATCTGTTTATTTAAAAGATAAAAAGAAAGACAAGCCTAAAAAATCTCCCGAAAAAAAGAAAACAGTTAATAATAATTCCAAAGCGTCTGAGAAGGCCGTCGTTAATTTAAGAAAAAATAAAAAGAACGCCAATACAAATCCCAAAATCGCTACGAAATCGTTTAATAGCCTTTTGGATAGCGCTTTGTCTGATTCAAATAACGAAAATTCAGGCGTTAAAGCCGAGGAAATCGGGGAAGTATTGACTACAACTCAAATAGACCTTATAAGACAAACTATAAGAAAATGCTGGCATTTTCCCGCCGGGCTTAAAAATGCGGAAGACCTAATTGTTGATATAAGAATGGAGCTAGACGAAACAGGAACGGTCAAAAAAGCTGAAATATTAAACAAAAATAGAATGGATTCAGACTCCGATTTTCGCATAGCCGCAGAAAATGCCTATAGAGCCGTTCTCGACCCAAATTGCAATCCTTTGCCTTTGCCAAAAGAAAAATACGCAGAATGGAAGGAATTAGAATTAAGTTTCAATCCTAAAGAAATGTTTGAATAAAGCCATTTCTTCGCTTCGTAAAGATCCTTGGCAATGTTACGTCTTGTTTCATACTTATTGTTTCAAAAACTCCTAGCCTTCTCTTTAAACGACAAGAGATTCTGCGGAATTTCAACGTCGTAAATATCTGTAGATTTAAAGACAACGTAATTGGAATGAAAATGCTATTTCGTTTTATTAACTTTCATTAACGGTATCGTGTTAGCTATCAGCAACATTTTTAACGCTTTTTATCAAAATTTCCGCAATGAACTCTATTATCGGTCTTATAACAATCGGATTTGTCAAGGTGGAGAGCGAGCAAAGCGAGCGGACCTTGACAAATCTTCAGGGCGGATATGGTATAATTTTTTATTACCATATCCGCCCCATGGAAATAGATTATCTGATAGGGATATTTCCTCTGTATTCAAATGTATTCTTTTAGAATCTTCTAAGAATTTATTAGTATTAAACAACATGTTATGTTCTCCTTTCAAATAAGATGGATTGTTTAGAGTATTCAAAACCTGTCTTTAGGCTATTGATATTCTATTGGAATTATATAGACGGCCAACTCCCCGCCTATAGTTTTAGGATACCCTATTGCGTTTTCCAAATGCAAGGACTTTTTTGTCCCCTAAAATTTTAGCTATCTAGTGAGGAGAAGTTTTTTAAAAAAAGCTTATTTTTCCGAAGAAAAGAGGTTAATAAGTATCAGGAAAACGGCGGAGCAGGATATGAAACAATCCGCAAAATTAAATGCTGGCCAATGCCAGTTTTTATAGTACACGTCTATAAAGTCAACGACAGCTCCGTGGAAAAATCGATCTAATAGATTCCCTACGGCTCCTCCTATTAATATAGCGCACAAAACTTGTTCAAGTATGGTTTTAAATTTTAAAAACGCGTATATTAAAAATAAAATGCAAAGTATAGTTAGAATTACGATTAAATAAAATTCGGTTAAATTGTTTGGATGCAAAAGTCCAAAGCTAATTCCGCGATTAAAAGTTAAAACAAAATTCAAAAATGGCATTACGCGCAATGGTTCATCTCTAGGCAAAAAAGCTAGAACGCTCCATTTCGTCGCTTGGTCAAATATTATTGAGAAAACGCATAACATAGAGCAAAACAAATACATCCTTTTCGTAACTTTCATTTTTGAGCCTCAAATTCTATAGTTTTTATTATTTTGTTTTTAGTAATTATAGACGGGAATCTTATAGGCTCGCGGCTTCCCGCAGGATAATAAACATAGAACGGAATTGATGCGGAACCATAACTTTTTAACAAATCGGATATATCTTTGCTTCTATTCGTCCAATCGCATTGAATTGCCTGTATGTCTTTTGTTTTAAATAAGTTGACTATTTCTTTATCCAAAAATACTCGACTATTAAATTGGCAATTAATACACCAAGCTGCGGTAAAACTTACAAACACGGGTTTCCCGCTACTTGTCGCTTCTTCTAAAACATTTGGAGAATAATCTTTCCAAGCTACTGTCTCTAAATCTTTTTGAGAATTATCGGCCGAATAAATCGAGAATATACAGGAAAAAAGAAATCCAAAAAGAGATATTGCTCGGGTTATTTTCGATTTATTAGATTTTTCAAGAGACCATATGAAAAAAGATATTATGATTAAAATGGCGATTATTAACATAACGCTTGATATATTTATTTGAGAAGTTAATATCCATAGTAACCAAACGCAGGACAATAGCATTGCAAATCCCATGAATTCTTTAAATGTTTCTAGCCATTTTCCAGGAACAGGAAATATTTTTATAATAGACGGAAATAATGATATCAATAAAAAT
>JAITTR010000110.1 GCA_031286725.1 Holosporales bacterium
ATTGCCAAACATAAGCTACTCTATATCGACAAGCCCTAGGCTATCGATATCATCCTCTACCCTATCGTCTTGTATATCTGAATTTTCGACCTCGCTTTCAAACTCAAAGCCAGAAAGACCTATAGCCTTATCATCGATATCATCCTCAGGTTCGAGGTTAATCGCATGCGCTTTCTTTGATATTAAATCCGCAACATCAAAGGTATTGCCGCAATATGGACAAACAAGAGCAGTCTTCCAAAGATCATAGAAAGCTAAAGAGCATGCCGGACAGCTGACTTTCTTCCCCCATTCTATTTTCATAAAAGTTTACAAAAAATAAAAACTCCAACGTTTAAATATTACGACTATATTGAATTTTTTACAATTGCTTTAGCGTTTATACGCCCAAGATAGAGTTCTCTTGAAACTATGCCCCCCGCAGGGGATTTGCCGCTAAAACGTATCTTGTTAATAGCAAATTTTATGCGACAAAATCGTCTCAGTATAAAACAATATGTAAAGCTGTTCTATAAATAACCGAATTTGTCAAAATGCGAAACGAGCGGCGTAGGCCTTAGCAAATATTCGAGAGCGCAGATACGAGGTATAATCAAAAAAAAGCCATCTCTCCCTCTAAACTAAAGAGGATATTTAGTTAGATAAAGCTTTCCACTTTTTAAACATCCTGTTTACGCCAACGTTGGAGGTTGGAGGTATTTCAAACCACCTGAGGTCGTCCGATTCGTTGGAAATTCGTATTTCGTCGTCGCTATTTTTCGCCTGGGCTAAAAATCGGATGTCATAATGATAATGAGAGGGCGTCTCGTTATATTTCGGGATAAAGTGATAGCCAATATCAAATATTTCGAGGGATACCGCTTCTATATTGCCTAATCCAGACTCCTCTCGAGCTTCTTTTAACGCGACGTTTAAAATATCGGAATCGCCGTCGGCATGTCCGCCAAGTTGTAGCCAAAGACCTAACTTCTTGTGTTTAGTTAACAAAAATTTTGTCCTGTTGCAATTCAAAAGCCAACATGAGCCCGTAAAATGTCCTATTTCAAGTTCTCTGCGAAAACAATCTTGATATTTAGTCAAAAAACTCATAGCCTGTTGTTTGTTATAAATTTCGTCAGCATCGTTTGGCTTATATTTCTCTAATAAATCGAAAAGCTTCCTTCTGTGCATAACTATACGCAACAAGAACTTGTCATAGAATATAGTACGTTATCTCGCATAGAAAAACAACCACGCCATTATTCCTTAAAGATTTTGGTAAGATTAAGCGCCTAGGTCAAGTTTCGTATATTAACTAGCCTTAGGGCTAGTTAATTCCGTTGAAAATCTATGCTAGAGAATTTGAAGTCGTCGCTAGCTTATAGAGTTCTTGTATAACTTTGTCAATAAGTTTTCTTATGAAAGATTCCGTTTGCCAAGCCTTGTGTGCCGGGTTTGTTTTTTACAAGACCTACAAAATGAAATCTTAAAGCGTTAATCAAAAACTCTCTTATTTTTCAATAGACGACGTTTTAGAAAGAGTCCACTGTTCGTTGGAATAGCGTTTTTCAAATATCCACTTATGTATAATATCGCGATATATTCTTTGCGGATTATCGAAAGAAACTCCGTTTGAATTAATTATCGCGCTCATTTGAGAAACGTCAAACGAGACGGATACTTTAGCTTTGTCTTCTAATATTTGTATGTCGTCTATCGATGTCTTATTATGTTTTATTAATATCTCTTGCCTTAGGTCTTTTTCTTCTCTCTTTTTAATATTTTCCGCAAATTGCTCATATAAAGACTCAGTCAGAACGGATTTTAGCGTGTGATGATGAGAATTGGCAAAGGCGTTAAATATGGAATCAAAAATTTCCTCGGCCTTATTTAAAAAAGAAACGGGAGAAAAATCGGATAGTTTTTCTTGAAGAGATAAAATACCTTTCTCTATAGTCGTCGTGCTTTTTTGATTAACAATCTTTCCGTTTGAAATAGCTCTCTTTATGCGAGAATCATTTTTGTATTCTTTCTTTGAGCTATTGGCATATTTTCCAAAAGTCGAAAATAATTTCGCTAACACAAAAAATGATAAGATTGCAAGAAATATTGTAAACATCGCTTCCTTTAAAATATACTATTCCGTCTTCATCCAGTTTTTTCCATACGTACGCTCAAAAAAGATATGCTCTTTTTTGAATGAATATAGAGGCGTAAGCTAGCCTATAAGCCGGGTTCTGTTGGGAGAAAATTCTCCCAGTTGATCATTCATCTAGGCTTATTGTTGCCAATAAGCTCAAGCGACTTACCCGAACGACTACGATTGTAAGCTATCGCGAATAAATATTCTCGTCGTTCCTATTTAGTCTTGCTTCATGCGGGGCTTGCAATGCCGTCTTTGTTGCCAAACACGCGGTGCGCTCTTACCGTCGCCTTTTCACCCTTACCTTAAAAATCAAGGCGGTATATTTTCTGTTGCGCTTTCCCTATTGGAAACTTTTCAATTTCCAACGCCGGACGTTATCCGACGCATTGCTTACAAGAAGCCCGGACTTTCCTCTATGAAAAATTCACAGCGATCAACCGCCTAGCCAACGCCTGTTGGTATTATAAAACAAATCTAACATCTTTGTATCATATCTTTTCCTCTACTACCAAATCGGGTTCTACTATCTCCAATGCATTCAAATACAGGCGTCTCTTCATGTACGTATAAGCTCCCAGCTCTTGTATCCCTGTACTCTTTTGTAATGTCGCCTTTACTACATTACTACCGAATGTTATATTCTCCTCGGGATTATCGCAATTGATTATTTTTAATTCCGTGCGTTCGTTATGTTAAAGACTGCTAGTATCTCTGGCGAAAAGTCTTCCAACTGATAATATGTATATCCATGGAAACTATTCTTTCCGCTTATAGTATATGTTTATCTTTGAGTAATCAGGCGTTTCATCGAATCCTTCTTGCTTCCTCATTTCACCCATCGCTCTTTTGAATTTCATTCTTACCTCTAGTTTCCTTTGCTATCTCCAACTGGCCGTTGTGTGTTTCATTTAGCTTTTTTATTTACCATAGGCTTAACAATCGCTATAATTGATTACTCCGTAACTATCGCGTTTTCTGGAATTTTTATTTTGTAATGTTCCGCCTGATTTTTGTTTATGAAACATTTGTGTTCCTGAAGAGTTGGATAAATAGGAGCTAAAGTTTTTATGTCCGAGCCGTTTAATAATTTAGCGATAAGTTTTCCGGTATTTCGTCCGACAGCCTCGTAATTTACTCCAAAACTCGCGAGAGCAAGACCGTCGCGAACGGATTGATCCTCAGAATCAAATATAGGTATGTTCATTTTCTTAGCCTCCGAAGAAACAGTCGGCATTGCGGAATGAATACCAGCGCTTGCTCCGACGTAAATAAAATCAGCTTTTCCTTTCAATTCTTGCATCCGAATTGAAATATCGCGAGGTTGCTCTATAGGAATTGCCAAAACCGATAAGCCAATAGACAAAGCGGCTGAACGCAACATATTAAGCAAGACTACGTCATTGTTTTCGGAAGTCGAATATAATAATCCGACAGTTTTAGAATGTGGAAAGAGAGATTTTGCAAAAGATAAAATTACGTTTAGATCTTGCATATCGGAACTTCCCGTCATATTTTCGTCAGGTTGATTTTTATCCTTTATTAACCCGGCGTTTTGAGGATCCGTAATCGCGTGAAAAACAAGCGGGATATCGCGGATTTTCCCTTTAGCAAACTGCGCGATAGAAGTCGATATAACGACCATAATCTTAGGATTATGATTTTTGAGGTTTGTTACCATTTGCGGAATAAGCGATTGATCAAAAGCGACGTCTGCTATTTCATAGCGTATCGTTTTGTCCTTAATGAACCCCTGCTCTTCCAGCTCTTTTTGAATCCCGTTGATTGAAAGCTCTAAATCTTTAAGCGGGCCAATATTGGCGATCGCTACTAAAGGAAGATCCTTTTTCGGTTCTTTGAAGTTAAAAAACGTTGCGAAAGCACCACTAAGTACGGCGATAGTAGTAATAAATAAAAATTTCTTTTTCATAATAAATCTCCTTATAAAAGTAAAATTACATAAAAGCGTCTTTTGAAAAGACGTTATTAATTAAAGTTGTATGAAATAATATTAGTTTTCGGCCCGGGGGCCGTAATACGTAGCATTATAAACGGATAACTTGGTTAGAACTTCTGGAAAAACAGATATCAAAGTACGCCGCTTATCAAAACACTATCTTCTATTATTATACGTCCGCATTATCAGTTTGTCAAGAATTGAATTTAAACGTAATAGTTATTTTAATAAAAAGAAGAAAAGTCTTCCTAACCAAAATTAGATCTAACGGCCTGACGGTTAATTCAGGAACGATATCCCTAGAAGCTAAAATAAATTTGGAATACGTAGTTGTCAAAATATCCGCCTAAACTCTATTTGCTATGCCATAACGCGCAAAACTATCAAGCAGTAACGATTTTGTTTGCTCTGGAGACATATTTGAGAAATTCTCTTCGTTAATTATTGCTTGACGTCTCGCAAATTCTGGTTGAGAAATAGAGCTGGCTTGTAAATTCGCTTGGTTTTGCTCCGTCGCGAGAGCTTTAACAAGTCTTGTAAAATTACCTCGATTTGCAGGGTGTAGTATTACTTCCAAAACGGCTTTTGGAGTTATCGCTAATCTCGCGACGGAAGTATAAAAAGTCTTATATGGTTTATTTTGAGGAACGGCTACTCTAAGATATCCTGTTGTTGGAAGAACAGTAGAAGTAAGTTGATCTGTTGAGGCGAAATAATGAGGATCAATGGAGATCTCTATATTAGAACCTATCACACTATCCGTTATATGCCGAACTGCATTATGATCTCTATCATCGGTTTCCATGTGTTTAAAACGTGGGGGCAATCTATCCCACAACTCTCTTTTATGTCTGTATAGATACAATTCTAGATCCCTAGGAAAATGATCTATGTGAGCTCCAGAGTCTACGATAGGCAACCCGAACTTTCCTCCAATAGTTGATATTAAAGTATTATACGCAAATTCCGGATAAAGAGGTCCTCTTTCCGGATTGGCGTCAAACTGATTTATACATTCAATGAACTTAAACGTATCATGAGCGATTGAGCTAACAGCTTTTGAAAATTCAGAGAATAAAAAAGTTCTGGCGTCTTGCTCTCTGATAGAGTCCACCGCTTCTAATGCCCTATCCACAGCAACAGTGTTCATAGAGTCACAACGTCTGATTCCTTGAGTTAAATACGGAACAGCGATTGACAAGGACGATATTATATCGGCAATAGCTTTCTGTCTTTCGGAAGTTTGATTTTGGCTTTGTTGTCTTTTTAAATCTAAAAGAGCTTCATAAGCGCTTTGTGTATTTTCCATTAGCTTAATAAATCTTGGTTTCAGAACGGCGGAATAAATGCCATAAGTCGATCTATAGTCATACAATTTTCTTATGCTCTCCATAAGATTCCGTTTAAATAGTTCTCCCCTTGAGGTTGGAGCAATCGATGCGCTGCTATATAAAATTTGATATAA
>JAITTR010000047.1 GCA_031286725.1 Holosporales bacterium
AGAATCAGAAGAATTTTCTAAAGCTATATCTGCCATAGACAATTTGTATTCCGCCAATTCAACGGCAAAATTTGGCCCGGATAAATATCCTATCTTTGAATCTGGTAACAGTTTTTTAAACGATTCAAATAAAAACCCGCCGTTATTATCCAACCCTTTCGAACATATAACAATATTCGAGCCGTTTATTATGTTTTTTAAAGAATTTAATATCTCGACGCTTGGTTTTACTGGGAAACCCCAAAAAATATAATCGAAAGCGTTTTTTTCTAAATTATCGACAACGTCTATGTTTACGTTGTCCGGAATTTGAAACTCCTCGAAGAATTCATTTCTTCTTGTTTCTTTCATAGACTTAACGTGATCTTCAAACCCGGAATAAAGCGAAACTTGATAATCTTTCGAATAAGATATAGAAAGCGCCGTTCCAAACGCCCCGGCTCCTAAAATGCCTATTTTCCTAGTCATTGGCAAACACGTCCAATTTTTCTAGCTCGGTCGTTTCTATTTTTGGGAATAAAGTCTCAGGCTCGTTGATTGTTACAATATCGGGAATTTTCTCTCCAAAAACAATTTTTAATTCGTATGGGGCGTTTATTTGAGTCAAAACCTTTTTTGCCGCAATTGGAATGATCGGATAGAAAAATTTAGTTATTTTGAAAATCTGCTCTAGAAGTATAAACAGAATATTTTGCATTCTTTTAGGATCGGATTCTTTTATTGACCAAGGTTTTTGATAATCTATATATTGATTAGCAAGAGAAATTGCCTGTTCAATTCTTTCCAAATACTTACTGAAAGCGTATTGTTCCATTAAAGGAATAGCCTCCGATAACGAAGCGTCGACGTCGCCAATAAAGCTTGAATCTTCAGAAGTCAGAGTTTCAGGCCGCTTTACGGTTCCGCCGCAATGTTTTTGTATAAAAGACAACGTTCTCTTGCATAGATTTCCATAAGCGTTCGCTAAAACCGAATTATGCCTATTTATAAATCCCTCTAACGAAAAATTACCGTCGGATCCAAAAGACAGTTCTCTTAGCATAAAATATCGCAACGCGTCCGAACCGAACAATTCGCAATACTTTTTTGGATCTTGAACGTTTCCAAGAGACTTAGACATTTTTTCCCCTTCGCTTAGCCACCAACCGTGCGAAACGATTCTTTTGGGCGGATTGATTCCTGCGGCCATTAAAAACGCCGGCCAATATAAAGCATGGAATCTAACTATTTCCTTCCCAACAAAATGATGAACGGTTTGCCAATATTTGTCGTTATTTTGGTCCTCGTTGTCAGGATATCCGTTTACCGTTAAATAATTAGTCAACGCGTCAAGCCAAACGTAAACGACGTGTTTAAGATCGTTTGGAACCTGGACTCCCCAATTAAAAGTAGCTCTGGAAACGGCTAAATCTTTCAATCCTTGCTTTATAAAGCTTATTACTTCGTTTTTCTTTTGAGCAGGAAATATAAAATCTGGATTTTCTTCGTAAAACTTCAATAATTTATCCCCGAATTCGGACAATTTAAAGAAATAGCAAGGTTCTGTCATATATTGGACTTCTCCGCCCAACGGAGATTTTCCGTCTATTAATTCGTCCTCCGAAAAATACGCCTCGTTTCTCATATCATACCACCCGGAGTATTCTCCCAAATAAATATATCCTTTGTCTTCCAAAATATTCCAAAAATGCTTTACCGTTTTTTTATGTCTTTCTTGAGTAGTCCTTATAAAATCATCGTTTGATATATTTAAGATAGGCAATAAATCTTTAAATAATTGAGCTATAGTATCAACAAATTTTTGCGGCTCTATTTTAGCCTGCGTAGCGCTTTGCTCTATCTTTTTTCCATGCTCGTCAGTTCCAGTGCAAAATTTTACGCTATATCCTAACATCCTATAAAATCTAGCAAAAACGTCGCACGCCACGGTAGTGTACGCATGGCCTATATGCGGCTTTGCGTTAACGTAATAAATTGGTGTGGTGATATAAATATATTTCATATGATTTGAGCCTTAACCTAGAAAAAGATTTATATTTAACATGATAGCAGACTTTCTTAAAAAATGCTTTCCCTCTCCTTTGCAAATAATAAGAGGCAACTGAACTAATTGCTTTAAGCAAGAAAGCTAACTAAATTAATTTCAAAAGAGCTCTATATTACGGCTTTCCCACTAGATTCATATTTTTATGATTTTAAAAATTTACGAAAGCCCTAGCGTTTCTTACTCAAACCTCTAAAAAGTTTGGGCTCTTGAAATTGTTTCGTTTCTAAAGGCATTCTTAAAACATTTTTGGCATACATGCTTATAGATATCTATTTCTGTTCTTTATGACAAGACGATATAAATTACTAATATGCAGCGATGTTCATGTTGAATGCTGCTTCGGTAGAAATGGATTCATGAAAAGAATCTGCCTAATAACGTTCTGGAATATCGCTTCTTTTTACCTATCGATTTCTAACTCAAATATCTGGAAGACAATTGCCATAACCTAAGACTAGGCTATATTTTCTCCTTTAATTGGCTGCGCTAAATATGTGACTAGCGGTTTCGAATAAATTAAACATATTAATTTTTCTTGCGTAGAAAATAAAATTTTGCGATACTGTTAGCAGATGGCGACAATGAGCGCTAAAATTAAAAAGGAGAAAGCAATATGGCAAAAGTTATTGGAATTGATTTAGGGACGACAAACTCTTGCGTAGCGGTAATGGACGGGCAATCCGGAAAAGTCATAGAAAACATGGAAGGAGCTAGAACCACGCCGTCTATGGTAGGGTTTTTGGAAAACGGGGAGAAATTAGTCGGACAACCGGCGAAACGACAAGCCGTAACAAACCATGAAAACACCATTTTCGCGGTCAAGAGATTAATTGGTCGAAAATACGACGACCCGTTGACCAAAAGAGATATAGAGTTGGTTCCATATAAAATAGTAAAGTCTTCTTCCGGCGACGCTTGGGTAAGCGCGAGAAATCAAAATTATAGTCCGAGCCAAGTGAGCGCTTTTATTCTTCAAAAAATGAAGGAAATTGCGGAAGCTCATCTTGGCGAGAAAGTGACTCAGGCGGTTATAACCGTTCCAGCGTATTTCAACGATTCTCAAAGACAAGCGACAAAAGACGCTGGAAAGATCGCGGGATTGGAAGTTTTAAGGATAATAAACGAACCGACGGCTGCTGCCCTTGCTTACGGAATGGATAAAAAGCATAGCGGCTCGATTGTCGTATATGATCTTGGAGGGGGAACATTCGACGTTTCGATTCTCGAGATTGGAGATGGAGTTTTTGAAGTGAAAGCGACAAACGGAGACACTTTCCTTGGGGGAGAAGATTTTGACGCAAGAGTAATGGATTATGTCGCTTCCGAGTTTCAAAAAGAAAGCGGGATAGATTTAAGAAAAGACAATATGGCTTTGCAAAGGTTAAAAGAAGCGGCGGAAAAGGCAAAAATAGAGCTGTCCTCTTCCATGCAAACCGATATAAATCTTCCGTTTATCACGGCTAACGCTTCCGGCCCAAAACACCTAAACGTAAAACTAACAAGAGCGAAGTTTGAGTCTTTGGTCGAAGACTTAATCGAAAGAACGATAGAGCCTTGCAGAATCGCGTTAAAAGACGCCGGATTAAAAGCCTCCGATATTCAAGACGTTATTTTGGTTGGCGGGATGACTCGTATGCCAAAGGTTATCGAAAAAGTAAAGGAATTCTTTGGAAAAGATCCGAATAGAGGAGTAAATCCCGACGAAGTCGTCGCAATCGGAGCCGCTATCCAAGGCGGAGTTTTAAAAGGAGACGTTAAAGATGTTCTTCTTTTAGACGTTACCCCTTTGTCTTTGGGAATTGAAACTTTGGGGGGAATCTTTACAAGACTTATTGAAAAGAATACGACTATTCCTACTAAAAAGAGCCAGATCTTTTCGACGGCAGAGGACAATCAAACTGCGGTTACAATCAGGGTGTTTCAAGGAGAGAGAGAAATCGCCGCTCAAAACAAACTGTTAGGTCAGTTTGATTTAATTGGCCTTCCTCCCGCGAGAAGGGGCATGCCTCAGGTAGAAGTTACTTTCGATATAGACGCAAACGGAATAGTAAACGTTTCCGCGAAAGATAAAGCTACGGGGAAAGAGCAGCAAATAAGAATCCAAGCTTCCGGAGGATTATCTGACGAAGAGATTCAAAAAATGTTAAAAGATGCGGAAGCGAACGCCGAAGCGGATTCGAAACGAAAAGAATTAATAGAGATAAAAAACCAAGCCGAGTCTCTTATAAATACGACTGAAAAAGGATTAAACGATTATGGAGATAAGATTTCCGCCGACGAAAAGTCAAAGATTGAATCCGACCTTGCTTCGTTGAAAGAGATCTTAAATAGCGAGGATAAAGACGATATCCAAGCTAAAACTGAGGCTCTTGTTCAGTCTTCTATGAAAATCGGGGAAATAATGTATAAGGATATGCAATCGAATCAACAGTCTACGCAAAACGATTCTGAAGGAAAAACTGAAGACGTTGTCGATGGAAATTATAAAGACTTGAATCAGTAAATTTATTGCCGTAGGTATGGGCGGAAGTTAGATTTTAACCCGCCTCAGCCTATCTTTCTTTGTTCTCTCCCCTTTTTGGCAATCTCTTTTTCGGAGGGCGGATATGGTAATAGGAAATTATACCATATCCGCCCTGAAGATTTGTCAAGGTCCGCTCGCTGAGCTCGCTTTCTACCTTGACAAATCGGCTTTTCCTTATCTTTTATAATGTTTGGCTATGCCTTCGCAATCCGGACATTTTAATCCTCCAAAAGTTTAAATAAGTTCTAGGCGACAAAATCGCGCTATTTTAAAGCAACATACCACATTTATCAAAAATGACTCGAAGAGAGGAACTCGCGAAGCTAAAAATTCTCCGAAAGATACCTTGAATATTCGGCTAAATTCGCCTTAGTCACTACCTCTTGGTACCATGCGGAGAAATTTTCGGCTCTTGATATTGACAAAGCGTTTTTCCTATTGCTGACCATAATAATAACGATAATTAAAATATGCCTTATTATAACGCCTCGCTCTTCAGCCTTGCAATTAAAATTAGTAAAAGCTGTTCTTGGGCATATGGGCATAATAGTTGTTGAAAATAATTAACTGATATATTAATATTAAAAATAGGTATTATAATATGGAAGTTTACTTTATGAAAGTTTTATTTAAATATGTATTAACTCTACTCGTTTTTTTGGTCTCCGTGACGGCAGGTCAAAATGACCAGCTCTCAAGGAACTTTGATCGGCATATAGCAGGCGTTCGCAGGCAAAACCTAAACAACATAAATAACATGCGCTTTAGAGACGGAGACACTTACGGAGCTACAGGGCGCACCGTTCCGAATATAAAAGAAATCTTACAAAGTCAAGAAAGAAACGAGACTATTCCTTTAGTACAAGATAGAAGCATATGGGCTCCCTCATATTGGAATTTCGATCTCTTTATTCGTTTTGTAGATGGCGTAGCTACTGGTCAACTATCTTGCGACGAGAGGGGTTTAGACGCTTTAAGAGCAACGCTTTGCCGAGAAGCGCAATATTCAACTTTTAGCTCAAAAGTCAATAATGCAATCGAAGACGATAAAAAGCATTGCGCTAATCTGGATTTGTATGGTTTTATGCGTTCGAACTTTCAGCAAGGACAGCGCCCTACTCCGGCTTCTCAACCCGCTCCTGTACCTCCAGTGCTACCAGTGCCCGCACATTGGCAATCACAAACTATAGTCCCAGCACAACACCACTATGTTTTAAGAGATCAAAGATATCAATGCGATGAACAACGCTACGCCCAAAGTGAATTCTACTACTGCCCTGAAGTTTTAGTCCATCCATACAGTGGGACAATTTTACCCCCTATGGATCATTTTAACGCTAGAATCCCGATGGATACTGGGCACCTACGTCAAAACATTATTGCGAACTTGCCTCAAGCCCGATTAGAGCAAGAGTTGATCATTACTGTACAAAATCCTGTGTTAAATGACGACGCTGGGGAGCAGCTATTTAGACCACAGCATGCGTTCTTCCATTACTACCACGGAGCCAATATACAGAGCAATGTTGATTGTTGGGTTAAGTGGTGGGATACTACTGGCGCTTCGAGTACCTTATCATTCCCTTCTTCCTCCACTATGCCTCCAGTATCTATCCACCCTGGAGCCCCCATACCGGGAACTATTGATCAGCGACCTGT
>JAITTR010000015.1 GCA_031286725.1 Holosporales bacterium
ATAATAAGGAAAAAAGAGGAATTGCCCTTGCTTGATTGCGTTCTAATAATTGACAAGGAGCCCTTTTGTTTTTAGTAAAAAGAACTTATGAAAGAGTTTTTGCGTAAGTGGATAAGGCTTCTTCAAGCGTGAGGTCAGGATGGTAGCGCTTGGATTGAAAAAGTTAAAAATTCGTTAACTTTGGAAATTCTCTCAAAAGAAATTACTACCCTGCAGTAATTTTACTGCTATACAAAGGTATAATCTGCGAGAAATGTGGCGTCGAAATAACCCTAAGTCGAGCGCGTCGAGAAAGAATGGGGCATATAGAGCTTGTGCCGCTCCCGTCGTGCACGTTTGGTTTATGAAATCGATTCCAAGTCGAATATCCATGATTTTAGATCGCGGAATAAAAGAACTCGAAAAGATTTTATATTTTGAAAAATACGTCGTTTTAGAACCGGGATTTAGTCATTTTCAGAAAAATATATGCGGTACGGATTTATATTAACAAAATTTGTAATTTTTCGGCAATTATAATTATTAACTATTGTTAATACGATAACTTTATTATGGGATTTTTTATAATTATAAAACTAATTAACGTCAATTTCGGATAATGGCATAGAAAAATCAATGATTATAGATAGCTAGAAGACTTGGGGACGGTGCCCTATATTCCTCAAAGCTTCAGGGTTCAAAGACTTAACATTGTTTTCTCCTCATTCTTTTCAGAATTTTAATTATCTTCAAGGCACTAGATTTTTGTTTTAAACAAAGCGACTTTAGTAATGCGATAATTTATTTAAACTTTTGGGGAATCAAAATATCCGCACGATTGCGAAACTAGGCATAGCAAATCATTTTCAAATATTTGGGAATAATCTACAATGGGATAAAATATAAAAGTAAAAATCAGGATAAAACTGTTTTTATTTAATTTTAAAATAGGATTTGGTTATAGATATTAACCTAATAGAGATTATTTCTAGTAAAGTAACTTTTTTAATGTTATTGTTGGGCACATTTTATTAAGAGGTTCAAAAATAATCTTTTATTAAATTATTTGAATATTTGAAAAACCCTAATATTTTCCTTCTTAAGATAAGGATAACCAAACCTGATTTGTCAAGGCGATAGCAAATCTGTCGTTATTTATATTTTCTTCTAGGCAAGGGTTTCTTTCCAACGCTATAATTATAAGGAACGTTGGGCTTTGGCGGCAAAGCCTTTGGCGAGACGGTAAAATTCGAGCGCTTTATACTAGCTTTTGTTTTATTGTTTATTTTCTTTTGACTTCGTTGTAATTTGGGAATACGAGCATTCGAGTTGGCGTTATTTTTAAGCGAATTATTAAAGTTTCTAGATGATAGTTTTGCATTGTCGTAATTATCAAATGCTTGGGGGATCTCGTTTTGCTCGTAAGAGCGCTTATTTTTAACTCTTTCTTTAGAATCTTGAAATTTTCCTTTAGATTCCTGCAGTTTTTCCCTAGATTTAGACGTTTTATCAATAAGCTTATCCGCTATGTTCGATATACTGTCAAAGACCGCTCCTAATTTATCGACAGCATTAGACGCTGCGTTGGTAGAACTCACCCCTTTTACTATATCAAAACAAAAAACAAAAAATATAAAAATCAACAATTTGCTTAGCATATTACCGCCCAATGCTTGCCGTTATTTCCTATATATTATGATATTTTTATTAAAGAACTATTAACGTAAAAAAGTTATTTATCGTTGCGGAATCAACCGCCCCGCCAAGAGCCTATCGCGGTTTTTACTTCGTTTAAGGTATTTTTAGCGACTATTTTTGCGGATGTTATGCCGTTTGTTAATACTTCTTTAATCTCTAAATTCGATATTGATTCTCTTCTTTCTCGTATTGGCGTTATCAAATTTTGCAGAGTTTCGCTCAAAAGCGATTTCAAGACGGAGTCTCCTAATCCTCCTTTTTTGTATTTTTCCTTTAAGCTAGACAATTCGTCTTTATTTTCAAAAAAGGCGTCTAGATATGCAAAAACAACATTTCCCTCGACGCAACCTGGATCCGTTATATTTATATGATTTGGATCGGTATACATACTATAAACTTTTTCTTTTATTGTTTTATCAGAATCAGACATGAATATGGCGTTATTCAACGACTTGCTAGCCTTGGCTTTCCCGTCTATCCCTATTAACCTTTGAACAACGCTTAATATAGGCTTTGCCTCTACTAAAATATCCGTATTATATATCCTATTAAATCTTCTAACGATTTCGTTTGAAAGCTCAATCATTGGAAGCTGATCCTCGCCGACGGGAATAAGCGTCGCCTTAAATGCCGTTATATCCGCGGATTGACTCACAGGATAACATAAAAACCCTGCAGGAATGGAATCTGAAAAATCCTTTTGTTTTAGCTCAGCTTTTACCGTTGGATTTCTTTCTAGCCTCGAAAGAGTGACAAGATTCAAATAATATATTGTTAGCTCGCATAATTCCGGGATTTGAGATTGAAGAAAGATAGAACACTTGCTTGGATCAAGACCAACGGCCAGATAATCCTTACAAACCTCCTCGACATTATTCATAACTTTTTTTGGATTTTCGAAATT
>JAITTR010000033.1 GCA_031286725.1 Holosporales bacterium
CCCCGCTTTTTTGAAACGTATGGAGTTGTTTCACGCCTCTATGACGATTAGTGATGATTAGGATTAACTATGATAATATAGAGCTATATGGTTGCACAATAGAAGGAGAGTAGTTGTGATGGACAGGATATTAAATCCAAAGAATGACTTCGCATTTAAGAAGCTGTTTTGGGGAAGCAAAGCATAAGGATTATTGATATCCTTTCTAAACGATATCTTCGATGGAGTTCAGGACAAGATAGAGGATGTTGAGTTTCTTAAACTCAATCAAGATTCAGAGGTGGCGGCATATAGACAAAGCATCGTGGACGTTAAGTGTTCTAATGCTCAAGGCAGACAGTTCATCATAGAGATGCAATGTGCAAGCGACTCGGCATTTATCAAAAGAGTCTCCGCATACGCTTGCAGAGTTTACCTAAACCAAAGGAACAAGAACACGAATTACGGAGATATAAAACCCGTAGTTTTTCTTTCGGTATTAAATTATACGTTGTTTCCAAATAAGGAGGCGTATCTATCGCATCATAAGTTTCAGGATATCTAGAGACTAATTTTATACGCCTCCCAATCAACGTCAAACTAGCTGTAACAATACTTACAAGCTTTCCATAAGTAAGAAAAATGTACGCGTGATTGTAAAGCTAGGTCAAGCTAAACATTTTGTAATGCTTTATTGAAAATAAGTCCTATAAATTCGAAGCGAATTTAATATAATTAACCGCGTTAAGACGCGTTTTTGGAGTATCCCATGGAAAATTTCAACACGACAAAATTAACCGCAGCGAAAATCTGTCATGAAATTGCTAATTATTTGAGCGTTATGAAATTTTTACAAGATGATATTCGCCCATCCAATACTCCAGAAGCCATCGAGCTTATAAAAAGTATTGATCTGCTTTCTTATACGATGGATTTCTTTAGAAGCGTTTATACTGGCTCTGTTCAAAACTCCAACGTATTGGGAATTATAAAGAATATTTGCAGATTAAAAAATATAAGCCTCATTGCTCCAACTGATATCATGGAGACGATATCGGGAGATTTAACGAACGCTATTGGTATTGTTTTGTATATAATTATGAAAATCTGTAAACCTGGAGATAAAATAACTATAAAGCGTAGCAGCGATTCCTTTTTTATTGAAAAAGACAATTCTACAACGATTTCTCAAAACGTAATAAACGCTATAAACGACAATTCATGCGAAGAGGATATTTTCAATATTCTCGCGAAATACGCTAAAGAATCGTTTACTTCTATAAATTATAAAATCAGCATAGAAACGGATTCTATGTTAAAAGTAAAAATATGGAAATAAGAACTCCGGACGAGAAGTTTTATGGCCGTATAAAATCTAGAGCTTTGACGCAAAGGCAAATCTTGCTTTTTGATAAATTAAGCGGCATTTTTATTTCCTCGATAAACGACGTCCATTTTGATAATAAAGAGTTATTTTTAGAGATAGGCTTCGGAAGCGGAGAACATATAGCGCAAATGGCGGTTAAAAATCCAGATAAAGTTTTCATAGGTTGCGAGCCATTTATAAACGGCATAGCTTCTCTTTTGGGAAAAATAGACGACAACAATATACGAAATATCTTTATATTTCAAGGCGACGCTAGAATTTTTATGAAAGAAAGTCCAAATGATTTCTATTCCGGAGTATTTCTTCTTTTCCCGGATCCTTGGCCTAAAAGAAGACATATAAGAAGAAGATTCATTCAAGAAAAGACCATATTAGAAATGGGAAGAATTCTGAAAAAAGGAACGTATTGGAGAATAGCTTCAGATCAACCGGAATATAAAAAATGGATATTAAATAACTTTTCTAAAGATCCTGCAGCAACTATTTTTTCATATGAAACTTTCAACGCTTTATCAAGACCTTCCGAAGAAATCTGGCCGAAGACTAGATATGAAAAAAAGGCAACTGAAGATATTCTTTACCTCATCGCCTTCAAATCTTCATTATCGACGGTTTCTCCTAATAATTAGGCCTAAAATAATGAACAATATGATTAAAAAAATAGGAATTTCTTTATATTTTGAATAGATAGTTTTCCTAAACGTTTGAGGCATTTTGGAATCTATTCTTCCGACGACATCGGTATCTAATTTTTCTTTTATCTTTCCGTTACAATCTATTACGCAAGATATTCCATTATTAGCGCACCTAAGAATAGGCCTGCCCTCCTCAAGTGCTCTAAAGCAGGCGGATCTTAGATGTTGCGAAGGACCGTCGGAATTCTTAAACCATGAATCGTTCGTTATGTTTAGTATCCATTGGCTATCTTTATTGTCTATTATTGCTCCCGGAAACGCTATTTCATAGCAAATTAACGCGTCAAATTTAGAAAATCCGGGTATATTTATAGTTCTGGACTTTGTTCCTTTCGAAAAATCAATGCCTACGTTTGTTATAGCTTTGAGGCCTAGACCGAATAAAAACTCCGGTATAAATTCCCCAAAAGGAAGAAGATGCCTTTTCTCGTAAGTTTGAATTGTCCGCGATTTATTTCCTATGACAGTTAACCCGTTATATAGCTTTTCGTTGTCGCTTGTTCTATCCGTTCCGCTTATAATAAATATATCGTCGTATCGTATATGCGAGCTTATATATTCTAATATTCCGTTTTTCTTATTTATTGGAATGTTTATCGCGGCCTCTGGCCATATTATTAGCCTTTTTCCCTTATATAGATTCCCAAGATCAGATAAAGCCAGTTGAAGCTCTATATTGTTTCTGAACTTTTTAAAGTTTAGTTTATCTTCTTGAGAAATCGAAGGTTGAATAACGGAAACAAAAGATTGACCCTGGGGATGTATATAATCCGTGAAATAATGTATTTTGCAGTATCCATAAAATATCGCGCTTGCAAAGCCTAATATTCCAAACAAAAAGGTTTTTCTATACGTAAGAAATCCAATTAATAAAACAAAAATGAATGATAAACCATACGAACCGACCGTATCGGCAATTTGCGGGAAATAAGAAATATCGTAGCTAGAATACGAAATTAAGTTCCATGGAAATCCGGTAAACATGACCCCACGCGCGTATTCGAAACATATCCAAAATATTGCAAACAAAAATATTAACTCAATTCTCGTTTTGTAAAATAACGCGGTAAATAAGAAAGTTAAAGAGAAGTATAAAGACAAATAAACGATTAAGAGGATTACTGCAGGATACGCTAAATTATTAAGTCCAACGCAAAAAAAAGACTCGGTAATCCAATATAACGAGCTTCCGAAATATCCAATTCCAAAAAATGTTCCATACCAAAAAGATAATTTTAATCTATTTCTAGGATGAAGTTTTCTTATTACCGTTAAAGAGAAATATATCATTAAGAAAGCGAAAATGGGGAAGACCTTCCCTTTGCAAAATAATAATTTTGCCAACGCTCCTGCTGCCAAAGAGAAAAATTTAGGGAAAACCCAAATTAAATTATCAACCTTAAGCTTTATGTTTGAACAACTTTTTAAGTTTATTTTTAGCATATA